>JAFGIM010000151.1 GCA_016929605.1 Spirochaetales bacterium
GACGTTTGGCAAAAGAAAGAGCAAGATCGCGGGAAAGACAAAGGGCGTCGTACAGGGCCGGCTTGTCTTTTTTCATTTTTTGTTCGGCGTCGGCAAGCATGGCAGGATCAACTTCAAAGGAAGCAGGATTTGCCCGATCAAAACGAGAAGCACATTCGCGTACCGCCTCATCGCCTCTATCCCGTACCGACGAAAGGATTCCGCGCACTACCTCTACAGCGTCTTCAAGCCGGCGAATCGAATAAAAAGAATCCGGAATTTCCCGGCTCGTTACGGTGCGGATTACAGACATAGGAAATCCTCCTCTCTACTTCTTGTGCCGCTTGTCGAGTTCATCCAGCACATCTTGCCAGCTAACACCCTCGCGGTACATTAACACATTCATAAAATACAAAAGGTCCGCTACTTCCCATACCACATCGTCTTTTCCTTCTGCCTCGATCAGCTCTTCAGCTTCCTCTTCAATCTTTTCCCGAACTCTTTCGGCAGTCAGGGTTGCGGTGTACGAGCCGGGCCGAGGATTGGCAAATCGATCTGCGATGATACTCGAAAGAAAGGGAAGGCTATACGGCCGATCCGCCGTGGTTTGAAAGCACGTCCATGCCCCCGTGTGACACGTGGGTCCGGCAGGCCGAACTGTGGCAAGAATGGTGTCGCGGTCGCAGTCGACCCGCAAACGTACCACCGAAAGGGTGTTCCCTGATGTTTCGCCCTTTGTCCAAAGCTTTGAACGGGAGCGGCTCCAAAAGGTAAGATTTCCGTTTTCAAATGTTTTAGCCAAGGCCTCACGATTGGCATAGCCAACCATAAGCACTTCGCCACTTTCCGCCTGTGCAACCACAGGAAGCAATGCCTCTTTTTCCCAATCAAGGCAGGAGATAAATCCGTCGGCAAGAGAAACCTTGCCAGTATACAAGGCCATACCAAGCTGAACATCGCAGCCCAGTCGCTCAAGGGCAACAACCTCATCAACGGTAGAAACACCACCGGCTACAACAAGCCGGCACGATACCGCCTGACGAAGCTTGGTAACTAGATCAAGGTCTATGCCGGTCATTGTACCTTCGCGCTCTACGCAGGTAAACAACAGCTCGCTCGCCCATTTTTCAACTGCTTGAGCGCCCTCTACCAAATCAATACCCGCACTCTCCGTCCATCCCTTAACCGCTATCTTTCCATCGCGTGCGTCTACCGACACAATAATGCGCTCTTTACCTACAGCCTGGGCAAGAGCATCAAGGAATTCCGCGTTTACGCCGGGACTACCGTCAGAAAGTGTAAACGCAGCAGAACCAATAATAATCTTCTGAGCTCCAAGGGAGATAAGTTCCTTTGCTTTTTTTGCATCCCGAATGCCACCGCCCACGCGTACAGATCCCTGGCGCAACAGCCTCTTAAGTATCGCAGTGTTAGCGGTTGTTCCGTCGCTTCGGGTGTTTCGGAGCGCGGCATCAAGATCAATAATGGCAACTTCGCCATACCGATCAAATTCTCGTATCAGTTCATCAGGATTATCCCGCTCGAGCACAAGATCCTTACCCTGGCGAAGCTGAACAACCTTTCCGTCTTTTAAATCAATTGAAGAGATAATCATCGTGTATTTCCTTAAAACTAGTGTGTAAGGGTACCCTTGGTACTCGGAATCGCACCGCCTGTGCGGGCATCGATAGATACCGCCTGCCGGATAGCGCGAGAAGCGGCTTTAAACGCAGCCTCAATCTTGTGATGATCGCTGCGCCCGCGTAATATATCCAGATGCAAGTTGCACTTGGCTCCCGCAGTAAATCCTTGCCAAAAATCATCGACAGTATCAGTTTGAAACGCGGCAGAAGGATCACCGGAAGCAACAAGAGCTGCTCCGCTCAAGGTAAGAGAGCATTCAAGCCAGGGCCGTCCGCCAAAATCAACCGCAGCACGGGCGAGTGTCTCATCCATGGGGTAGATGCAAAATCCCGAGCGGAAAATTCCTGCACGCGTACCAAGAGCGCGATCAAAGGCTTGACCCAAACTGATACCGGTATCCTCCACAAGATGGTGCTGATCTACTTCCAAATCTCCTTGCAAGGAACCGGAAAGATCAAAGAGACCGTGCTTGCAAAAAGAAGAGAGCATATGAGACAAGAATCCGATGGGACAATCCACCGAACAGATACCTGTTCCATCCAGATTCAGCGTCAGGTTAATCTGTGTCTCCCCGGTTTTCCGCTCAATGCACGCAATCCGTTCCATCTTGTCTCCTCCGCCGGTTAGGGCATTACCTTTCGCAATTCATATTCCAAAATATCAGTAGCCCCCAAGGCCTTAAGCTTGGGCATCAACAGGGGCACTTCGCTTTTCTTGACAACAATCTTAATAGCATATCCATCATCCCCATAGAGGGGGGCCACCGTCGGACTCTTCATGGCAGGAATACCACTGACTAAATCAGAGAACCGGGCCTTGGAAACATTCATCTCGAGCATCACCCGATTACGCGCTGCAAGGGCTGCTTCAAAAAGCATCTTGAGCTCCTGAATCTTCTTGCTCTTCTGGGGATTCGCCATAGCCTCTTTAGAGGCAAACATCCTGGTGGAGCTTTCCATGATAGTGTCGATAATTCGTAAACCATTTTCCTGAAGAGTTCTGCCAGTTGCGGTGTTGTCGATAATCATGTCCGCATCGTCCGGAGGAAACACCTCGGTGGCGCCATAGGTACGGACGATAAGATAATTCAGTTTTTCTTTTTTAAGCCATACCTCGGCGTTATTCACATACTCGGTAGCAACAATCATTCGCTTGGATCTAAGGGTCGCGTCATCAATTTCGGAAGGAACTGCAGCAACGATGCGGACCTTGTCAAAACCCAGATCCATCACCTCAACCACATCTGCCCCTGTTTCTCGAATCCAGTCAATTCCCGTAAATCCAATATCATGTGCCCCCAGTTCCAGGAGCTTGCCGATATTCTGAGGCTTCATTACCTTTGCCTCAAGATCATCCTGATTAACTATGGGGCGATAGGTGCGGTCCGGCAAATAAATAGAAATCCCCGCCTCGGCAAACATAGCCGCGACGTTTTCATAAATACGTCCCTTCGGCAGCAAAATCTTGAGCTTGTCCATACAATCCTCCACTCTCGTTACAATTTTTTAGAAAAAAAAAGCCGCTGTTCCCTGGCGGGCACAGCGGCTGCTGTTATATGCTTACAGCGTCACCGATTACCTCAGCCCGGAATGGCACAGGAGGAAACATGATGATGGTGAAACGCCTTGAAAATATTCACGGGAATAGTAAAACATGAATGGCTAAATGGTGTCAATACAGGATTCTCCGTTTGACAGACAGGACGGACTGCCGTACGATAAGCCATGATGCATACAGAACGGATTCGCGATGTAATCCGCTACATACGAAAATTCAAGGGTTCTACCATTGTTATTCAAATTGACGATTGTCTGGTAGATGCCTCTCTTTTCTCAGGACATATTCACGATCTGGCACTCCTGTATGAAACTGGAATTCGCATTATCCTGGTTCCCGGCGCTAAAAATCACATCTCGCAGGTCCTCGATTCCTACGGAGTACAATGGACAATGCACGACGGTGTTCGAGTAACAAGCGACGAAGGAATGAACTTTATCAAAATGGCGGCCTTTGATATCTCTAACCGTATCATGACACGGCTATCAGGCGAAAAACTCACCGCTGTCATTGGCAACTGGGTTCGTGCGCGTGGCCGGGGCGTTATAGACGGTCTTGATTACGGAAGCGCTGGCCTGGTCGAGAAAATTCAAATCGAGTCCCTTAACCGTGCCCTGGACGACGGCTTTATTCCCATTATCCCCTGTATCGGTTGGACTTCCACCGGTAAACCCTACAATATCTCCTCTACAGAGCTTGCCGTCGCCACCGCAATAGCGGTAAAGGCAGAGAAACTGTTCTTTGTCGCCAAGGGAGCGACTATCTCGATTAACGATTACGATCTCCTTCCCACCACAGCCGCATCTCCGGAAGGCCGACTTGCCGCTATCTCGGTAGACGATATTCCTGCCTTTATTACGGCAAATAAAGATGTGGTAAATCCGGCCTTTCCCACCGAGACGCTTATTGAGCTTTTGGAACAGGGTCGCGACGCCTGCCTTGGAGGGGTAACCCGCTCGCACATCCTGGATGGAAACATCGATGGGGTCTTACCCGCGGAGGTTTTTTCCGATCTGGGATCGGGAACCATGATATTCAAAAACAATTATGGTACCTTCCGACCCATGACCAGGGACGACATCCCTGCGGTCCTATCCCTTATGAATCCCTTTGTAGAGAAAAAGATCCTTTTACCCCGTTCCTCCGAGGAGCTTGAGCAAAAAGCCCAAGATTTTATGGTATACGAGATTGATGGCGGAATCCGTGCCTGCGCAGCCCTCCATGTATATCACGGCAATACCGGAGAAATAGCCGCCCTGGCGGTGGACGAAGCCTATGCCCACATGGGAATTGGCCCGCGTCTCATGAACCTACTCATTGAACGGGGTAAAAATGCAGGATTCAAGGCAATTTTTGTGTTAACTACACAAACAGCAGACTGGTTTGAGCGTTTTGGATTCAAATCAGCCGAAATCGCTCGTCTTCCAGCTGAACGCAAGGAAAAATGGAGGGCAGATCGAGGATCCAAGGTTCTTTTTTTAGATTTCTAAATTTTTTTCTTGTTTTTTACAAATACCGGACCTATCATTCCTTTGTATATAAAAAGGAGTCATGAGTATGTCCGAAGCCGATCCCGCTGCCCGAATTATCCTTGAAGATGGTACTGAATTTGAAGGCGTTTCCCGAGCCTGGCATCACTCTTCTGCCGGAGAGATTCTTGTGTATACGGGAGAAACCGGGCTTCCAGCCCTCCTCACCGATCCAGCCCTGAAAGGTGCAATCCTGGTGTTAACCCGTCCAGTTGCGGGCGTTACCGGCATACCGGACGAAGAAAACGACACCCTCGCCCTTGGCACTACCGTTGAATCAGCAGAAGTTCAAATCGCCGGATTAGTATGCTCATCCCTATCCCTGGAAAGTTATCACTATCGTTCAAAAAAGACCCTTGCCAGATGGCTTAAACGCCACCAAATCCCCGTTATCAGCGGTATAGACACCTCTGCCCTGGTTCGCCGAATTAACCTCAGGGGCAATCTACGGGCAAAGATTCTGGTATCCCAGGCCCCGGACATTTCTTTTAGCGCTGCCAAAACCGGGGAGGTTGCGCTTCAATCATCGGTAAAACGAACAATTGTATACGGTACCGGACCCAAACGCATTCTGGTCATCGATTGCGGGGCGCGTAACTCTGTCATCAGAAGCCTGGTTACCCCTCGAACCTCTGTTATCCGCGTCCCGGCCGCATCGGACTGGAGCTCCCTTGACTGTGACGGCATTGTCGTTGCCGGGGGACCTGGGGATCCAACCACCTGCGAAAAGGCTATTTCCATCCTTTCACAAAAACTCTCACTATCAATCCCTATATTCGCAACAGGCCAAGGGGCAGTTATCCTGGGAATCGCAGCTGGAGGAGCGGCCTATCGTATGGCCCGTGGGCACCACAGCCCTTCTGTACCCTGTGTCTGCCTGGAAACAGGCCGCTGTTATCTAACCGCTCAAAATCATGGATATGGAATCCGTTCAGACTCCCTTCCTTCCGGATGGGATCCGCTCTTTCTTAATAACGCAGATCAATCCCTCGAGGGCTTCTCCACAAAAAAAGGCCTAATCAAGGGGGTTCTCTTTCAGCCGGAAGGCCACCCCGGTCCACATGAAACGGATTTTCTTTGGACAGAGTTTGTACAGCTTGTAGACAATGGAGGACCCCAGGCATGAAGCACTATCGCATCACCACACCAAAAAAAGTTCTTATCCTTGGCTCCGGAGCTCCACGAATCGGACAAGCAGGAGAATATGACAACGCGGGCCTTCAAGCCCTCCGAGCCTTAAAAGATGGCGGCATTGCCACCGTACTTATCAATCCCAACATGACTGCTGTTCAAACATCGGCTAGTGCTGCCGATTCAATCTATTTTTTACCAGTTACTGCAGAGTTTGCCGCAAAGGTAATCGAAAAGGAACAACCTGACTCTCTTATTGTTTCCTATGGAGGAAAGGACGCTTTGTATTGCGCCCTGGAATTGGAAAAAGAAGGGATTCTGGAAAAACATTCAATTCAAATTCTGGGCACCAGCCTTAGTAATCTCGCCCTGGCGGCCAATCGCGACGAGTTTTCTCGTGCGATGAAGGCTGCCGGAATTCCTACCCCGGCATCGTTCCCCGCTGCAACCGAGGCAGAAGCAATCGAGCTTTCTAATGGTCTTTCATTTCCCGTCCTTATGCGCACTAACGGTAGCGATGAAGCGGAACTATGCAACACCCCGCAAGAACTCTCCGCCTATTTTAACGCACACGGGCCCTTGATCCTGGAAGAATGGCTCGGAGGATGGAAGGAGATTGAATGCGTAACCGTCCGGGACGCAATGGACAACTGTGTCCTTTCCTGCACGCTGGAATGTCTCGATCCGGTTGGCATCCATTCAGGTGATTCTATTGTGGTTTCTCCCTGTCAAAGCCTTACCGACTGCGAGCTGCAAGCCATCCGCGATACTGCCTTTGCTACAGCCCGCGCTCTTGGGGTAATTGGAGAAGTGAGCCTTCGTTTTGCCAAAGATCCCGCTTCTGCGGCCTTTCGTCTCCTGGAAGCAAATCCACGAGTATCCCGCAGCACGGCCCTGGCATCCAAAGCGACAGGAGTTCCCCTCGGCTACCTCTGTGCCCGCATAGCCTTGGGTTTTTCCTTATCCGAAACCGAAAACAAACTCTCCGGAACTGGATATCTTTGTTCAGAGCCAAGTCCGGACTATCTGGCCATCCGCATGCCCCGATGGGATTTTTCAAAGTTTAGCGGGGTCGACCCACACCTCGGTCATCGAATGAAGTCAGTTGGGGAAGCCTTGGCCTTTGGCAAAACCGTTCCCGAAGCCCTCCAAAAAGCCGCACGTATGACAGTCCCTCGCTCAGACGGTATTGCCTGTCACCCCTTTACCTTCCGGAATATCCGCGAAGAACTAAAAAACCCGACAGATCTTAGAATATTCGCCGTATACAGCGCGCTTGCCCAAGGATGGACCGTAGAGCGTATTCACAAACACACCAGGATAGACCCCTGGTTTATCGCTGAACTCCTTCCCATACTGGACATCGAAAACCGTCTGCGCTCGGCAAAATCCGCAAGCGATAAAGCCCTGCTCGCACAGGCTAAACAAGCGGGCTTCTCTGATAACCAGATTGCCCTCTGCATCGGAACCAGAGCGGAAAAAATCAGGGCTCTTCGCCGTGAGCTATCCCTACATCCCTTTATCAAGCAAATAGATGGCTCGGTGACTGAACACCCCTCAAAAAGCAACGTGCTCTATATGACCTACAATGCCGCATGCGACGACGTACAACCGTCAGGGAAAGGAACGGTTGTTGCGGGTTCAGGGGCCTACCACATTGGCTCAAGCCTTGAATACGATTGGTGCTGCTATCATGCTCTTAAAACCTTAAAAAAATCAGGAATTTGGGCAATTGCAATCAATAATAATCCGGCCGCGACTTCTACAGAAAGTCAGGCAGCCGATCGTGTGTATTGCGAGGAACTTAGCCTGGAGCGAGTTCTGGATATCATGGAGGCTGAACAAGCGGACAACATCCTCACTTCTTACGGTGGGCAGGTTGCAGGGGAACTGACCATGCCTCTCCATCGAGCAGGGATATCAGTGGGGGGAACTGACGCTGCGGATAAAGACCGAGCAGAGAATCACCACAAATTTTCCGCCCTGTGCAATGAACTTGGCATTAAGCAAAGCGAATGGGCACAAGCGCTCTCTCCCGCCTCTGCACGGGAGTGGGTCGCAAAGACCGGCTTCCCTATACTCGTTCGGCCCAATGGCGTAGAGGAGGGTCCTGCGCTTAGTGTTGCATGGGATCAAGACAGCTTTGAGGACATTATTACCAAGGCGGGCATCATAGATGCCGAAAACCCGGTAATCCTTTCGCGGTATATTGAAAACTCACGAGAAATTGAAATCGATGCGATAGCGAACAACGGTGAAATTCTGGTGTACGCGATCAGCGAGCACATAGAAAACGCCGGTGTACATTCAGGAGACGCGACCGTTGTTCTTCCCGCACAACGCATTTATCTTTCCACCGCGCGGGCCGTTAAAAAGGCTGCACGGCGAGTTGCAGAGCGACTCAATATCACAGGCGCCTTTAACCTTCAGTTCCTTGCAAAAAGTGACGGCATTATGGCTATTAGCTGCACAGCCCGAGCAAGCCGCTCTTTACCCTTTTGTTCCAAGGTGTTTGGAACTGACATGGTAGAAATGGCAGTACGCGCTCAGATGGGCCTGGAGGTAAAGCGGGTGGACGGCTCGCAGCTTGATCTTGACTACGTTGGGGTCAGGGCTGCGCAATTTAGCTACTCCAGATTAAAGGGAGCAGACCCGGTCGCAGGCGTTACCATGGCAAGCACCGGGGAAGCCGGATGCCTTGGCCGAGGTGTTCGCGATGCGTTTATGAAGGCCTTTCTTTCAACCGGATACCGCATCCCCATGCGTACGATTTTGTTATCAACCGGACCAATCGAAGACAAGGTTGATTTTATCGACAGCGCCAAAAAACTATTAGCGATGGGATATCGCCTTGCTGCCTCTGGAGGCACTGCCCGATTCCTTAAAAACAACGGGATTTATGCACAACCTTTGGCATGGCCTCTAGAAAACAAAAAGCCGAATATTGAAGATGCACTTCGTTCTGGCGATATTGATCTGGTAATTAACATACCCAAAAACAACCGCGAAGTGGAGCTTAAAAACGACGCGATTATCCGCAGTCTTGCCGTGGATCTTGACATACCCCTTATCACCAATATCAAGATCGCAAAGCAGTTTATCGACTCTCTTGAATGGTACAAAAACCGAGGCCTTGAAGTTAAAAGTCGGGAGGAATATCGCTAGCGCTCTGGTACAATAAAAAAAGTTCCAGTATAGTCGTCGCCATGACCCATACTAAATACCTCGGCTCGGCCTCGTTTTACCGGCAGGCACTCTCTCTTGGCCTTCCGGTGATGTTACAAGTTCTTATACAGAATCTTGTCTCACTTATCGACAACTTTATGGTTGCCGGCCTTGGCGACGTTAAAATGAGTGGGGTGAACATTACCAACACCCTGCTCTTTGTCTTTTTTGTCGCGCTTAACACCCTGGTGTCCGCCGGTGGAATTTTTATGTCCCAGTTCAACGGCGCAAAAGACGAGCGGGGAATGCAAAACACCTTCCGCTTTAAGCTTATCGCGGCAATGGGCCTTGCAGGCCTCTTTATCATGATCTCTACAGTCTTTCCTGCGCAGATCCTTGGCCTTTTGGTAAACGTTAACACCCAGGGACCCGAGATAGTCGTTCAGGGAAAAATCTATCTGAGTGTCATTACCCTAACCTTTCTCCCCATCGCCATCTCGGTAGCTATTGGTTCCTCCCTAAGGGAAATCGGCATCGTCCGTCCTCCGCTTGTTATCACCGTCATCGCAACCCTCATCAATACCTTCTTGAACTGGGTGCTTATTTACGGAAATCTTGGCGCACCTCGATTGGAAGTTGCCGGAGCTGGCTATGCGACCCTTATAGCTCGCATGTGTGAGCTTATCATGTTTATCGTCTATATCCGAA
This sequence comes from Spirochaetales bacterium, assembly GCA_016929605.1. GTDB lineage: Bacteria > Spirochaetota > Spirochaetia > Treponematales > Treponemataceae > Teretinema. Next base: position 9,714 of record JAFGIM010000151.1, read on the forward strand.
AAACCCGGCCCGCATTTTACATCAAAGCGCGAACCGTTTTTATGGTTAATCTCAAGCTCTTTATTTCCATTCTTAAAAAGGGGGGTATCATCTTCCTGTCGGAAATGTCGTGGGTAATTACGGAAACCGTCATGATCGCGGCATATAACGGACGTGGCGGAGCCGAGATTGTTGCTGGAATGGCTGCTGCATGGGCTATAGCCAATATCTTCATGCTTGTGTTCGGAGGCATACACACCGCCGTTGGCGTTATTGTTGGTGGAACCCTGGGACGAAACGAACTTGAGCTGGCTCAAGAGCAAGCCCGCTGGCTCAGAACAGGCGCGATCATCATGGGTGTCTTTGTTGCAATTATCGAAGCCTTTTCGGTCTTCATTATTCCCATTGTATTCGGAAATCTTTCCGTCGACGCCCAACAAGTCACCAGGGGCATGCTCTGGGTTATCTCGTTCTATATGCCGCTGTGGACCTATCTTAACGCACAATTCGCAACTGCCCGCTCAGGAGGAGACGCTATAATGGGTGCCTGGGTAGACGGAAGCGTGAACACCATTGTATTCCTCCCCGCCATCTTGCTACTAACCTTTTTTACCGGCCTTGGTCCAATTGAGATATACGCCATTGTCAAGATAACCGACTTTATTAAAGTCGCCATCGCCCACTGGCAATTACACACAGGCAGATGGATCAAGAACCTGGCGAACGAGCATCGTCAAGATCCGGTGAGCATCTAGCGGAACAATGAGAACAACAGCCTGAACAACCGCCTCCCTGCCCACCGTTCGCTTTTGATCTACGGAACACCGAAACTATCGAAAGCCCGGCCAGGCAGGCGAGTACTATACCAGCAATAAATGTAGCCATAAAACACCTCCGGGTTATAACCCTTATTTAAGTTTACTAAAGCTAACAAAATGGGTCAAGGTAATCCGAAGTTTTAATAGCGAAAAAATCCGGATTCGGATACACTACATATCATTCAATGATCCAAGTAGTACAAGAAAACGACAAGTACCTTACCGACCAGCTTATCACCTGCATCGGAAACAAACGTAACCTTCTCCCCTTTATTGGCAAGGCCCTGTCTCTGGTACGCGAACGTGAAGGTAAGTCCGCTCTTTCCTTTTTTGATGTTTTCTCAGGATCAGGTATCGTTTCCCGCTACTTCCGGCAATTCGCTTCCTGTATCGTCGCAAACGACTTGGAGCCGTATGCCACAACCATATCCCGTTGCTACCTATCCCCCTCATCCCTTATGCGTTCTCCTGAATTTATCGCGGTATGGCAAAGTATCCGCAACAAACTCGATCATGAACCACTACTGCCAGGACCACTTTCACGTCATTATGCGCCACAAGATGACACACACATCGGGCAAGGAGAGCGCGTGTTTTATACCTCGCGAAACGCCCGATACCTTGATACCGCGCGAGCACTGATCGCTCAAGCCCCCCTGCAATGGCAAGACCTCCTGCTTGCCCCCCTCTTGTCCGAAGCATCCATTCATGCAAACACCGCAGGAGTCTTTAAGGGTTTTTATAAAAACGCAGAAACAGGCGTCGGCACCTTTGGAGGAAAAAAAGGAGACGCCCTTTCACGAATAATGGGTAACATACACCTTGAATTACCAGTAACCAGCGCTTTTGACTGTCCGGCAATCGTATTATCGGGAGATGCAAACGAGGTAAGCCGTATCGCCCCGGAGGTTGATATTGCCTACCTTGACCCCCCCTACAACCAACATCCCTATGGATCGAACTATTTTATGCTTAACTTGTTGGTGGATGGCAACGAACCCGAAAAACCATCAGCGATTTCAGGTATTCCCGCACACTGGAATCGTTCCCGATACAACAAACGTATCGAGGCGGCCCTCGCGCTTGAAGACCTTGTGTCTTCCCTCAAGGCATCCTATCTGCTTATCTCTTTTAACTCCGAAGGATTTATCTCGCGAGGCATAATGGAAACACTCCTGCAAAAATTCGGAGAGGTGCACATCATGGAAACACCCTATAGTGTTTTTCGGGGAAGTCGCAATCTTGCAGGAAGGGAAAAGCAGGTTACAGAGTACCTCTACCTGGTTAAAAAAAATGCTTAAGAAAGTCCATTTCTTGGACACACATCATTAATGCAACAACTATCGCACAAGGGTTTACGGGCAGTGCATACATACCGTCCATGGAGCAAGAGCCAGTGATGCGCACTATGTATATACCGAGCGGGAATCTTGGAGATCAAATCCTCTTCCATAGCGCGAACTGAGTCGGCAACGCTTAAACCAATCCGGGGGGCAATCCGCCACAGATGTGTGTCCACGGGGACAGTCGCTTGCCCAAACACCACATTTAAAATGACGCTTGCTGTTTTTGGTCCTACCCCCGGTAAACCCTCCAACTCCTTACGCGTAGAAGGAATCTTTCCTCCATACCGTTCAAGGAGCATTGCGCTTAGGGCAATAATATGGCGAGCCTTTGTTGGATAGAGATTAACTGATGAGATAAACGTTTTAAGGCCTTCTTCTCCCAGATCAACCATGGCCTGTGGATTATCCACTAACGCAAATAAAGGCCCGGTAGCGCGGTTAACACCCTTATCTGTCATCTGAGCCGAAAGGACTACCGCCACCAGAAGTGTAAAATCATTCACGCTTTCCAGCTCGGTCTTTGGTTCCGGATTCGCCCTGGACAAACGCATAAACACCTTTTCAATCCCTCGTGCATCAAGCATTCTCATGCTCCGAGTGTAGCCCGTGTTCCGTAAAACGCTCAATACCTGCTATACTCCGTCCATGAACCTTTTGTCTGTTAGCCGCCTTGCCCGTTCCGCACGGGAGGGTTTATTGTTTTCGCAGGTAACCTTTGGGATTGATGAGGGAGAAAAAGTTGCCCTGATTGGCCACAATGGCTCCGGTAAAAGCACCCTCTTGGCGTGCATCGCAGGCCTTCTGGATCCAGACCAGGGTCAATCCGTAATAAACAAGGAAGCCGGGTGCTCCTTCCTTCCGCAAAATCCGGTCTTCCGTCCGGAAGATTCAATCCTGGACCATGTATTCAGCTCCAACAGTCCCTCTTTGTCCGTAATTCGCGATTACCGTGCCCTGTGCGATCGGCTTGCCACTCAGGAAAATCTCTCCGCAACGCTTTCGGATACCCTTGCCCGAGTTACCCATCGCATGGATGAAGGGAACCTGTGGAATTGGGAATATCGTATCGAATCCATCCTGACAAGCCTTGGCATTACCGACCTTTCCCGAAAAATGGGGGAACTGTCTGGTGGAATGCTTAAAAAGGTTTCACTCGCGCAGGTGCTGGTAGAAGACACGCGACTACTGTTGATGGATGAGCCGACTAACCATCTAGATATTGAAACCATTGCCTGGCTCGAGAACTACCTCTGCGAAACAGAACGCAGTGTGCTCATGGTTACCCACGACCGCTACTTTCTTGATGCGGTGTGCACCTCTATTTATGAGTTGGACAATCGCGTTCTTACGCGCTACGAGGGAAACTTTTCTCGCTATCTGGAGAAAAAGCAAATTGAAGAAGAAATAGCAGCCAATACCGAAACCCGCATAGAATCGGTATTACGCACAGAGCGTGAATGGCTAATGAGAGGCCCACAAGCCCGTGGAACCAAGGCCAGGGCGAGGGTGGATGCCATCCGCAAAATGATTAACCGTGACAAGCGGGAAGTTAAGACAGAATACGCCTTTGAGGTAACCGGCAGACGCATGGGTGGAAAAGTATTGACGGCCGAAGGCCTTTCCAAATCATTCCCTGCTCCTGGAGGAACCAAAACCGTTATAAAGGATTTCTCCTGGACCTTTACCCCGGGAGAGCGCATTGGAATTTTCGGATCAAACGGTTCTGGCAAAACCACGCTCCTAAACCTGTTATCCGGGGAGCTGGAGCCAGATCAGGGCATTGTCTCACGCGGCGAGACAATGGTCTTTGGGTATTACCGACAAAACCCCGAGCTATCGTTTCCGGATCAAACGGTACTGGAATATATTCAGGATACCGCCGAACTTATCCGCCTTGCAGACGGCAGGGATTTAACCGCGTCACAACTGCTGGAACGCTTTGGTTTTACGGGAAAAGTTCAACACTCGCCTGTTGCCACCCTGTCGGGGGGAGAAAAAAAGCGAGTCTATTTAGTGCGTATCTTAATGAGTAATCCCAACTTCCTGATACTGGACGAACCAACAAACGATTTTGATATCTATACCATGGGTGTTCTTGAATCCTTCCTGTCCGGTTACAAGGGATGCCTCCTTGTAGTCTCGCACGATCGTTTTTTTATGGATCGTGTCGCAGAAACCCTTTTTATTCTGGACGATGAAGGAACGATACGTCACGTTCCCTTTTCTACAAGCGACTATCTTTCCTACCGGGCAGCCGAAGAAGCAGAACGCACTCAAAAAATCGCAGCAGAAAAACGAAACCGACCAATAGAGAGCACCGCAATTTCTACCGACTCATTAGATACCAAACCCAAAAAACGGAGCTTCAAAGAGCAAAAGGAATTCGATCAGATAGAAACGCGTATTGCAGAGATGGAGGAGCAAAAGGGAACGATGGAAGCCCTTCTCTCAGGCGGCGAAAGTGATCACCAAAAGATTCGCACTATTGCCGAAGAGTATGAAAAGCTCTCCCGGGAGCTGGAAAGTGCGTATGAGCGATGGGAACACCTCGCCTCTCTCTGCTAGTCTTGAATCACCGCTTATCGCGGTCGGCAAGCCGGGCAAGCATAGAGGAGGGATCATAGCGGGCCGTACACACTTGAATCTTGCCCGTATCTGTTTCCCACAGGGCATACCAGGCAGGCCATAGTGAGTCTTGGCCTATTCCATCGGCCCCATATTCCGGTCTCATAATGTAGCGAGGCCAACCAACGCTACCGGGATTAAACAAATATGAATCGGCGACAAAGGATTTCCCTATGTCCGGATACCCCGCTATCGCCCCGGTAGTCGCTCCCGGCTTCCATAGGGCACACTCGTGGGTATGCCCAAAAAAGCAGCGGTGGAAGCCACTTGCTTCCATCCGGCTAAAAGAAAGGTTCGCGGATGCTTTATCAAGGATATACCCCGTAAGAGGCTCGATAGGGGAACCATGAACTGCATACACACGCTCAGCGCCAAATTCTGCATAACCCTGCGGTAATAAACTGGATAGCCATTCCATGGATTCCATGGACAAAAGACTTGCCGAGCGTTTAATCGATTCCTGTGCCTCTGTGTTAAACCAGGTAAGCGCAAGACCTCCGCCAAGAGCCGCGTCATGATTCCCTGCAAGGACAAGAGATTCCTCCAAATCAAGAGAAATATCCCGAAGTCTCTGCACACAGGCTTCGTCATCAGGGCCATACCCCGTTATATCGCCTAAACACACCAGTCCATCTACACTTTGCAACGTTTCATCAAGAACCGCGGTAAGGGCGTCCAGGTTAGCATGTATATCAGAAACCAGCAGTATTTTCATACATCCTGAAGTATACTCTTCTTGTAGATGCAAAACAGCCCTGCCAAGAATCTTTCCCGTTTCCTCACCGACCGCTTCAGTTCCGAATGGAAACTGCTTACGGAAACAGAACGGTATCTATCCAACACCCCGGAAGCCCCCCTGTACGAGTCACGCTTCCGCCTCTGGCGAGAGAAGCTAAACCGCATTTCCAGGGGTTCAACCGAGCTGATAAGCCTTAGAAGCGAGATTGTCGATCTAAGAAAAGAACTTCGTCTTAAAGGTTATGACCTTTCTCTGGGTCTACAAACGCTCGTCCTGGAGGGATTTCGTGACGACACCGCCATGGCAGAAGGATTTTCCCGGGTAGTGCTCTGCTTTACCAATGTGGGCCTCTTTTTCCATACCGGCAGCGCAAATCACATAGCCCTGGCCCAGGAAATGGACATACGGCTTCATACACTCAAAGGCATCACCTCTCGAGAAAGCCATTATCTGTGGTATGCCCGCACCGCACAGGGGCTTATCCTATCTGGAGGAGCTACAGAAACAAAAGAATCGTTTCTCAGACTGGAAGCGCTGGTCACCGCCAATCCCCTCAAGCTGTTATCAGCCCTTAAGGACTTGCGATGAAGATATTTTACCAAGTGAAATTTGATTCTTAAGCAAAACAGGAATACAATAGGGAAACAATGAATCAAAAAAGAGGCTTCTCATGAAACTATCTCCCCTGGCCCGCAGAGTAAACCGTCTTTCGGTTCTATCATTCTTTATCATTCAAATCTCCACGGTTATTGCCAGTGAGGTTTTTTCACAGATGTTTAACCCCACCAAAAACCTTGATTATATGGGGCGTTTACATCTTGCGGCCAATCCCAAGCTTGCATTGTTTATTATCCTGATCTGTAGCGCTACCGGCTTTCTTATCTGTGCCTATCTAAAACCCCTTTGGATTGAACTGGAAACCGCGGAAGAGCGCCGCACCCCCAAAAACTCTGCCCGAGCGCGAATGGTCGCGGTTCGCCTACCCTGGACGCTCATGCTATACAATGCCGTACTATGGACCTTTGCAATAATCCTTTTTTATTACCTTAACGGCGGATCAATGCCCTCCGGCCTGCCTTTTTTTTGGGTCCTTGTTATCAAAATAACCGAGGCCCTTGCAGGCACCTTGATCAACTCCTTTATCATCGATGCTCTACTTAAGGAACCCAAGCAGCTTCTCAATATAACCAAGCTCAACGTTCGGGAACGCGATCACTTTGTGGAACTCAAGAACATCATCATCCCCCTCTCTGGCGGTCTTATCATCCTCTCTCACCTCGCCTTTGTTACCTGGTTTTTCCTTATCCGGGAAAGCGGGTCGATGGGACCTCAAAACCCGGTCTTTTCAATCGTCCTTGTTGGCTCTCTTGCCCTCGTCCTTATGTTTTATATCAGCGTTCTTTCAAAAAGGCAGGACACCATCCAGTTTAATCTTCTGGACAGCCAGATTCTCGCCCTTGCCTCCAGTAACTCAGCCGATCTGAACCGCAAGGTTTCAATCCTGAATTTTGACGAAACCGGTCACATCACCGAAAGCTTGAATGTATATCTGGAAGTACTTCATCAAATGGTTACCCAGATACGTGGCGGATGCGGAACCCTTAAAGAAAACGAATCGGGACTTTCAGCGAGCATGTTCGAGGCAGAAGAAAAACTTAAAGAGATAAACGAGTCCGTTCAACGGGCAAATGACCAAATAGCACAACAAATTGAAGCAACCGATGAATCCACCCGTGCGGTTACCGGCATTACCGGAAAAATCCAGGAACTACACGCGGCAGTAAGTCAGCAAACAGCCAGTGTAGACAATTCCAGCGCCGGCATCGAGGAAATGATAGCCAATATTACCGCAGTGAGCTTAAACGTTCAGCGAGTCCATGAAACCTGCGAGACCCTGCTTTCATCAGCGGAACGGGGTAAGGGGAAAATTAACGAATCCAACACACTGATCGGAAAAGTTGTGGAAGCATCTGCTCTTCTTCTGGATGCAAATAAAATGATCGCGGCTATAGCCGCCCAAACAAACCTTCTCGCCATGAACGCTGCTATCGAAGCCGCACACGCAGGAGCTGCAGGAGCGGGCTTCGCCGTTGTTGCAGACGAAATCCGTTCTCTCGCGGAAAAAAGCTCAAAGCAATCAAACATTGTCAACAGTCAACTTAAAGAAGTACGCTCTGCAATCGAAAACGCTGTAGCCTCAGCCAACGATGCGTCTACCGGCTTTGACGAAGTGCTTAACCTGATTAACGAAGTAACGGACATGGAACGGGAAAACGCAGAAGCCATGAAGGAGCAGAAAACAGGATCAGACCAAGTGGCCCAAACCCTTTCCGAGATGCAACAAACAACCAATACCGTTAACGCCGCCGCAGGAACACTTACCGAGGAATCGGTTCATCTCCAAAAAACAATCGAACGTCTTGTTGCCTGTTCACGTCGCGCACGGCAAGAAATGGACGGTATCATGAACGATACCATGGCAATGAACGCAACCTTTGACGAGGTAAGCGAGCTAAAAGAGAATAATTCACAAATATTCCAACATGTTTCAGAGCAGGTGGGGCGTTTTATCCTCTAAAAGGTGTTCAGTTATGCGGAGGCTTTTCATGAAAAAGGATGTATCCAGTATCTTTCTCGGGCTTATCTTTCTGGCTGCGGGAGTCGCGGTCGGTGGTTCAATGCTCGGTTTTTTTGACTTTCAGTTTAGTATGGCCGGTTGGTGGACCATTTTTATCATCGCCCCCGCTCTTATCTCTATTGTTCAAGGCGGATTTAACGCGGGAAACTTCATCGTTCTGGCCGTTGGCGTATGCTTGCTTTTACGTGCGCAGGGCTATCTTCCCGCAGGCTTTAGCTGGCGACTCATCCTTCCTGGCGTTCTCCTGATTATTGGAATTCAGCTTTTGTTCGGAGGGCAAAGTAAAACTAAAGTACATTTTTGCGGCTGTTCCTCCACAAGCTCATCCAGCAAACCGTCTTCAGACACCTCTACAGATAAAACCGCAGAGAGTGACCAAAAGGGAGACTACAAGAGTGCATCAGTATTCTTTAGTGGACAAGATATTCAATATGCCGGAATGCGTTTTGCTGGAGCGACCTACTCCGCAGTTTTTGGAGGAATGACCGTAGACCTTAGAAACGCCGTACTGGTGGGAGATGTCGTTATTAATGTCTCGTGCCTGTGCGGTGGTATCGAAATAACCTTGCCAGACAATGTTCAGATAACCACAAACGTGGTCCCCATCCTTGGCGGAACTGAATGTACCTATCGCTCGTCAAATGATCCCGGAGCTACCAAAATTTGTGTACGGGGAAACGCTACCCTTGGCGGGGTAACAATCAAATAACTTCATGCATATCCGGCGCGTCAACAGTCTTGCAACGCGCTGGATTTACCTAAGACTACGCGCGCAACTGGCCACCCCGTCGCTACCGCTTCTCAATAAGGCGGTAATAAAAGGCCGACCGATCATAACCTCATCTGCGCCAAGGCTGGCGGCAGCACGAACATCCTCAATAGTCCTGATACCACCGTCTACCCATACTGAACCGGTATAACGTTTAATGATTTCTCCATAAGAGTGTAGAAAATGTGCCGTAGCCCCCCTTCCCACATCTACACGCCCCCCATGATTAGAAACAACAACGATGTCGGGCTTAAGCTCACTCACCAGATCTATATCTGCTTTGGTAAACACACCCTTAACCACAAAAGGAAGCTTGGAATGGTTTTTAAGTTCCTTAAGCATTGTCGCTGTCTTAAGCTCAAGCTGTACCTGGTTTCGCATCGTTATTATCGCCCAAGAATCGATATCGACACCAACAATCTCCGCAACAGTAGCAGACCACTCCATTCGCTCAAGTATTTTTTGATTTGAGTAGGGCTTAATAAAAACCGCACCCTTACAACCAGCGCTTTCCAGGGCTTCAATCCCCCACCTTAGCTTTTCGTCCGGATAACCGTCTCCAATGGAAAGACCCACCGCTGCGTCCCGGCAGGAGCGAATCATATCATGATAATACAATCTCTCGTCGTGATATCCAATATTTTGAATTGCCCCGGTAATCGGAGCCAGACGAATGGGTATGGCTTTGACCTCTTCCCTAACATACGATGTCCAGGCGGAACAGTTCTCAATAAAATTTGCATTGTCATACACACCACCCATCCCTGGCAGCTCTCCAATACAACCCTTGCCATCACAGATATCGCATAAATGACACTTAAAACCGGTTTCTCCGCTCATTGCCCCACTATAGATGAGTTTGTACCCTGTATCAATATAAAAACCCCATGATCCCCTTGACCCAATGCTTTATATGTATTAATACCGTATTATTACCCATGAACCTAGACAAAGAAAGCGGCATGCCGCTATATGCCCAAATACGGGATGATATCCACGCCTCTATCCTTCAGGGGATCCTTTCTCCGGGAACCCGGCTTCCTTCCGTACAAGCCATGGCTCACGACAGGCAGGTAACCCAAGCAACTATTCGCAGGGCCCTTCAGGACCTGATTGAAGACGGACTCGTTGAATCCCATGTGGGACGAGGAACCTTTGTTACCCGTGGTGCTCATCCTAATCAATCACACACCCTTTCTGCACGACCCCGGTCCATTCAAATTCCCGATGACTCCCTGTCAAAAAGCATAGAAGAACTTTTATCCCTCTCGTCAAATTCTGCTTGTATCGCCTTTACCCGGGGCATAGGAGACACCGGAACCCTTCCAGAAGGGATTCTTTCCCGACTGGCTCACAAAGCTCTTTCCCGGGGCGAATCACTGTTTTGGGATTCAGGCGACAGCCGCGGACTTCCCGAGCTAAGGGAATCCATCTCCCGTATGTACTCAGTAAACGGATATTCCGTGCGTCCCGAACAGGTGCTTATTACCAGCGGATCCCAACAGGCTATAACCCTGGTTGCCCAACAAGCAGCGCACAATGGAACCCCTGTTTTGTGTGAATCACCGTGTTACGCGGGTGTTATCAATTCATTCAATGCCTTTGGGCTTTCTCCCAAGACCCTAAGCCGAGACGAAGATGGCATCCACCCCGATAGTTTGGCATCGGTAACAGAGCCATCCCTTTTGTATCTATGCCCCCTGGTGCACAATCCCATGGGAACCGATATAAGCCCGGCAAAGCATCAAGGTATTGCTGATTGGGCAACCCGTACAGGTTCAACCCTGTTGTCCGACGAAATATTTCGTGACCTTCATTTCTCCAACGACGCACATTCTTGTTCCGAACAGTCAAGCTTTCTTGCCAGGCCCGGTCTTTCACATGCCATCATTTTAGGATCCTTATCCAAGTCGTTTATATCCGGTTTACGGGTTGGATGGATTGTAAGCTCGGAGGATAAGATTGCGTCTCTTGCCCGAATTAAGCGAGCGATGGACCTTGGATGCCCGCCTTTAATGCAGGGAATTGCACTCGCCTTTTTAGAAGATGAACATGGCTACAAGGCCCATCGCCTTCGCATGATAACTCATTACCAGGAAAGACGGGACGCCACCCTTCAAGCCCTCGCAGACAACATGCCCTCAGGGGTAACCTGGACATATCCTTCAGGTGGCTTTCAATTATGGCTAACACTGCCTCCCGGCGCTTCTAGTCTAACCTTACTCCCGCTCGCAATCGATGCAGGAGTATCATTCCTTCCTGGCCCTTTGCAGGATTCAGAATATCGCTGTATCAACTCACTCAGACTCTGTTATGGCTCGTTGAGCCCTGCAGAAATATCGGAAGGTATACGACGCCTTGCAAAGGTTATACGTATGTATCTTACAGAAAGACATCAGGATCCGATCCCTGCGGGCATCGGAGATTATTAAACCAAAAGGAGAGTACGATGGATCAGAAAGAACAATTTGCCGTTAAAATTGGTTTGGCAGAGATGCTTAAGGGCGGGGTTATTATGGATGTAACCAACGCCGAGCAGGCAAAAATTGCCGAACAGGCTGGAGCCGCCGCGGTTATGGCCTTGGAGCGAATTCCCTCTGACATACGCAGAGATGGTGGTGTATCACGAATGAGCGATCCCAAGATGATCGCCGAGATTCAGAAAGCCGTTTCTATTCCCGTTATGGCCAAATGCCGTATCGGACATTTTGTAGAAGCTCAGATTCTCGAGGCCCTCGAAATAGACTTTATTGACGAAAGCGAGGTCCTTACCCCCGCAGACGACGAGTTTCATATTAGCAAACACCAATTTAAGGTTCCCTTTGTATGTGGATGCCGAAATCTGGGCGAAGCACTCCGTCGTATTGGGGAAGGGGCTGCAATGATCCGTACAAAGGGAGAAGCGGGTACCGGGAACGTTGTTGAAGCAGTACGCCACATGCGACAGGTAATGGCCGACATTCGCCGCATCGCTAACATGGACGAAGCCGAACTCATGACCGCAGCCAAAGAACTTCAGGCTCCCTTCGAACTGGTTCTGGAAACTCGCAAGCTCGGAAAACTTCCTGTTCCCAATTTCGCCGCAGGAGGAGTAGCAACACCGGCCGACGCCGCTCTTATGATGCACCTTGGCGCAGAGACTGTCTTCGTGGGTTCTGGTATATTTAAATCTAAAGACCCGGAGCAGCGAGCAAAGGCCATTGTTAGAGCTGTTACCCACTACCGCGACCCAAAGGTTCTTCTTGAAGTTTCTACCGGCCTTGGCCCTGCAATGGATGGGATTGATATTACCAAACTAGCAGAAGGCGAACGCATGGCAACTCGAGGCTGGTAACTAGCTAATGAATCGAATCGTAGGTATCCTTGCGCTACAGGGTGGTTTTTCTCGCCATGCTCACGTCCTTGCCTCTCTTGGGGTACACGTACAAGAGGTAAGAACCGTGACAGATCTTGCACCCTGCACTGCCTTAATTATTCCGGGTGGAGAGTCTACTGTCCTGACTCGGCATCTGATGAGAAGCGGAACAGGGATTGCCGAGGGTACTCCCTGGGAGCCAGGCCCCTTATACACGGCTATACAAGATTTTGCCCTGCGCTATCCGGTTATGGGTACGTGCGCCGGTCTTATCATGCTTTGTATGACTTCAAGCGACGAGCGTGTTGTGCCCTTGCAGCTCCTTTCAGTTACAGTTCAACGAAATGGATGGGGCCGTCAAACAGAGTCATGTATTAAGAACATATCTCTTTCTCTTGGCTCCAATCCTCCTGTTTCTTTTCCTGCAACCTTTATCAGGGCTCCTCGCATCACCGCTATTGGAGAAGGGATTAGCGTTCTGGCTTCCATAGTCGACACTAGGGAAATCGCAGAGCCGGTGATGGTGCAACAGGGAGGCATCCTTGGGCTAACCTTCCATCCGGAATTAGCCAGCGTTAACCCCCTGATTCATCGATATTTTTTGTCATTATAAAAAAAGGGAACCGGTTATCCCGGTTCCCTTTTTTCGTACGTATGCACCTTATACGTTAGATGTCAATGTCTTATAAATGTAGGCTCGGATGCCAATTCCAGCAAAGATAGCCACTATCATTACAGCAAGAACGAGTAAACCACCAATGCCAGGAATCTTGGAAAATACACCGCTTAAAATACCTGCGCCAAGCAATACAACGAATTCAGAAAGGAAGATAGCCCACTTGTTTCCATAGGTTATTTTATTGCTCAGGGATATCGCTTCCATAGGATTCTTTTCTTTATCCACAGCCAATAACAAGGCTAAACTCCAGGCTATGGCAAGAACAATTCCAGGAATAATAAGAAAAACAAGGGCCGCCCCAACACCCATTGAAACAAAACCGCTTGTCAAAAAGAACTCACCCATGTATTTACGATACTGAGGATTAAAAATCTCGGTCATTGAAATCGACTCGCCCTTACTGGCCTTTGCAACAATACCAACAACCATACCAATAGTCGTTCCGATATTCAAATACGGGATCCAGATAGTCAGGATCCAAAGCAGGGTGTTTACTAAAATGGGGACCATGTTCACCATTCCAATACCAATACCCTCTTTAACGACCTCTACAACAGACAATTTTTTATCCATAATGAATCCTCCTTAGGAAACTATACATATAGTCTATCACGAGCGCTCTCTTGTCTGCAATTTTTTTCTTTCTTTCTTGACTCTCCCGTTACGGCAGACTGTACGCTTGAATTATGGAAACACTACTAAAGGTTCAAGGCCTTACAAAAAAGTACGGACCGCACACTGCGGTCGCAGGGGTTACTTTCTCCGTGAACAGGGGAGAGATATTCGGTTTAATCGGTGCAAATGGCGCGGGTAAATCCACAACCATCGAATGCATTGTGGGAACAAAAAAGCCTGATAAAGGGTCCATAACAATCCTTGGTGTGGACGGAATCGCACAGGGTAAATCCATTTGTGGCCGGATCGGTTTTCAATTCCAGGAAACGCCGTATCAGGACAGAATCCTTGTTAAGGAAGCCTGCAGGGTAACATCATCACTTTATACAAATCCACTGCCCTGGCACGAAGTACTCACCCGGGTCGGACTTCAAGAGAAAGGCAACATGGAGGTATCCAAGCTCTCGGGGGGAGAAAGACAAAGACTTTCTGTTGCATTGGCCCTTATCCCTAATCCGGAGCTTGTCTTTCTTGATGAGCTTACAACAGGGCTGGATCCAAAAGCCAGACGATCCATGTGGAAGATGATAGAAGAACTGAGGGACAGGGGGGTATCCATAGTTATAACATCCCATTTCATGGACGAAGTAGAATACCTGTGCGGAAGAATCGCGATAATGAAAGAAGGTGTTTTTATAGCGCAAGGGACCCCATCGGAACTTATTGCAATTCATCAAAAATCAAATCTGGAAGAAGTGTTCTTGCAGTATATGGACAAGGAGGAACTATAATGAATATTAAAGCTTTCACAACTATACTTTCTACAGAAACCCATCTAGCCCTTCGGCAAGGGGACATGCCTTTTTTCGGGATTATCTTTCCTGCAGCTCTCATGTTGCTTATGGGTTTTCTTTCCAGTCCAGAAGGACTGATAACCGCATTTTGCGGAATATCGGTAATAGGAATATCAGCTTCTGGATTAATGGGTATCCCTCTAACATTCTCGAACTATAGGCATGCTGGAATCTTGAAACGGTTCAAAGTTACACCAGCAAGCCCTGCGATCCTCCTTCTTGCAGTTGGAACCCTACAAACTCTGTTTGCCCTTGTCTCGGGACTTAGTGTTTTTGTCATCGCTCATTTGTTTTTCTCCCTGAGCATCCCTGGCAATCCCTTTTCTTATATTCTTACCTTTATCTTTGTTCAGTTTAGCGTGTACTCCCTCGGAGTGCTCGTAGCAGCTCTTGCGCCGAATATCAAGATTGCAAACATTGTTTGCATGCTATTGTACTTTCCAATGCTTCTTCTTTCAGGTGCAACAATTCCTTACCACATACTTCCAAAAGGACTCACATTGATTACGGATTATTTTCCGCTCACACAGGGAATAATCCTTCTGCAAAAAGCAGCCACGAACCAACGTTTTGACGGGGATATATTCAGGATTGTACTTATAACGGTGATTGCATTAGTATGTTATCTTACCGCGCTTAAAACATTCCGCTGGGAATAGGAGGATCGAAAGTGTACCGGATTGGACAATTTTCTCGCTTTACCAGAATTACCATTAAGGCCCTTAGATTCTACGAAGAAGAGCGCTTAATCACACCAAGCTGGACCGATCCGGTAACGGGTTATCGTTATTACACTACCGATCAACTTCCTCGCGCTCACAAAATTATGTCGCTACGGCAATGTGGTTTTTCCATTCCACAGATACGAAATATACTGGCAGGAAAAAACATCGCCACCTATTTTGAAGAGCGAAAAAAGGAACTGGAAAAAGAAGTTCAAGAATCTTCCCGACAACTTTCCTCGATTATTAACTATATGGAAAGCCTTGGCAAAGATCCAACCAGTGTGTATGAAGTAGTAATAAAGGAACTTCCCCGAGTCTTGGTGTACAGCAAACGTATGATAGTAGAATCATATAATAGTTACTTTACCGTAATCCCCAAGATTGGCGAAGAAATCGCCGCGGCGAATCCTGATCTTGTTTGCGTTACTGATCCCCCATACTGCTTTATCATTTATCACGACGGTGAATACAGAGACCACGACATTGACATGGAATTCTGCGAAGCGGTTACCGATTGGGGGATTGCACCTCCAGGTATCGTTTTTAAAATAATGAACCACGTTCCTCGTGCTGCATGCATCCTTCACAGGGGCTCATACAATCGCCTTCCCTATGCCTATACAGCCGCATGTAAGTGGATCGAAGACAATGGCTATCTTATAGCGGACAATCCCCGTGAATCGTATATCGACGGAATTTGGAACAAACCCAACGAGGATGACTGGCTTACAGAATTACAAATCCCCTTGGTTTCCAACTCTTAGCAACAAGCTACCTAAAAAATCCAGGTTAAGCTGGCAGCAAGCCGATAGAATTCAAAATCACGAGGATCATCCCGATCAACTTCTCTCATCTGATACCAATCATATTGTGTGCTTGAATCTGTATAATTTTTCTTGGTTCGAATCTGTGCTAATACACCAAGAGCGAGCTTATCCGAAAATAGATACTCTCCTGCAAGGCCAAGGGTAAAGCGGGAGTAAGAATCTCCCCACACCTCTTTTCCAGGAGTGTCGTACAATCTTTTTTCTTGTTCAAACACCAGTGCGATTACATTTAACTTAAAGGGCATCTGATAGCCAAGCACATGCGTCGCTAAATATGTCCATCCATTTCGCTCTTCCCCAATATCATGTTCATATTGCCAAGAATCATTTTTATCAGCACAGGTCAAAGCCCTATAACGCAGGGAATTAAAACTACGGAAAACTACATGAGTCCATTTCCCTGGATATAATGCACCCAGGTCAAACTGTACAGCAGCCCCCAATTGAGTCCCCCACACCATACCCATAAAGGGAGATCCTTCAAACCTTGCGCTACCATCTGGCTTACCAAGTCTATCAAGGCCGGGTTTATTAAAACTCACCCCGGACGCTAAAGGGATGTCCCATCCAGACCCTGCAAAACTTACCGCTGATATTTCAAACACTGCTAAAGGCTTCCAAACGGTTTCCAACATACCGTTTACAGAAACGGGAGATACGTCCGCGCTCAACACAAACCGAATGTTGTTTCCCTCCGTCAAGGCTGAATCCCCAACCAAAAAAGGAAAGATGAACTCACCGGCTACCCTGATTTGTGTTTCAGCTCGTGTAGTTAAACGAAAAGAAAGACTTACCTGATCAAGGACTCTCTCATCCGCAAACACGTATGTTGAAATACAAAACAGAATCAAGAAGTATATTTTTACATCACATAGTCTTTTTTTTACCTGGGGGAAACCCGAAAATTTCATATACAAACTCCATTTATATACTATCAAAAACCCGCTTTTTAATCGAGACTACCGCATAGGCAAGACTGCTGATAGAAGTTATACTGTCCTACCGTGAAATATGAATTAACCATTACCCTTTCTCCAGAAGACCAGGATAACCCTGAACGAATTACAGAAGCTCTTTTAAACGAGCTTACCAAGCAAAACGCTTCCCCGCGCCCACGCGCCACGGATATTACTGCCTATATTCTTCAAAAAAAATCCATAGATGCTCGTCATGGACGGATTAAGGTTTATCTTAAATACACTGTCTACATAGGCGAAACGCCTTCAGCTTCTACACAAAACCTCGTTCCTGCCTGGCGACAAGCAGACCCTGCCAAGCAGGTTGTCATTGTTGGTTCTGGCCCCGCAGGTCTTTTTGCCGCCCTTACCTTGCTTGAGCAAGGTGTTACGCCAATAATCCTGGAACGAGGCAAGGAAACCCCAGAAAGAAAACGGGACATCGCAGATATCACGCGGCTTGGAAGCGTAAATCCGGACTCGAACTATTGTTTTGGAGAGGGAGGAGCGGGAACCTTCTCGGACGGTAAACTATACACACGTTCAAACAAACGTGGAGACATCTCGCGCATTCTTTCAATCCTTCATCATCACGGAGCAGATGCCTCTATCTGTACCGAAGCTCATCCTCATATAGGAAGCGATCTGTTACCAGGTATTATCAACGCTATCCGTGCCACAATTGTCAGTCACGGCGGAATCTTCAAGTTTAACACCCGATGCACCAACTTTATACACCACAAAGGTATTCTCAAAGGTGTAATTGCAACCTCAGTAGATCACTCCGAAGAAATTCTGTGCGATTGTGTTATTTTGGCTTCTGGACACTCTGCGCGCGACATCTATCACATTCTATCTGATCTTGAAAATGACGAGGGTATACAAGGCCCTCTACTTGAGGCAAAAGGCTTTGCTATGGGAGTGCGGATTGAACACCCAAGAGACCATATCGATGCAATTCAATATCATGGCAAACGATCCCAGCTCGATCTACCTGCAGCAAGCTACCGTCTCTCTGCGCAAATTCAAGAAAGAGGGGTGTACTCGTTCTGCATGTGTCCCGGAGGACTCATCGTTCCCAGTATGACCGAGGACGGCCTGCTCTGTGTAAATGGAATGTCCCCTTCTGGAAGAAACTCTCGTTGGTCAAATGCGGCTATAGTAGTTGAGATTCGAAGCGAAGATATTCCGACAGGGAAAGGCTGCGAAAAAGATGCCCTACGAGGGCTTTACTATCAAGTGGATTTTGAGCGAGAGGCTGCAAGACAAGGGAATAAGGCAGCAGCTCCAGCACAACGCCTTGTTGACTTTATAGACTCAAAACAGAGTACAAGCCTCCCCGAATCTTCCTACAGCCCTGGCTTAGTATCTTCCCGATTAGATCAATGGCTCCCCACTCATATACTAAGTCGCCTCGCCCCTGCATGTATGGAGTTTAATCGATTCATGAAGGGCTTTATCTCTCCCGAAGCTATTCTTGTTGCGCCGGAAACCAGAACCTCTTCTCCAGTTCGGATTCTTAGGGATCCACAGACCTGCGAGTCGCCAGCTCTTTCAGGGCTTTTCCCTGCAGGGGAAGGCTCCGGATACGCAGGGGGCATCGCATCTTCGGCAATGGATGGAGAAAAGGCCGCACGAGCGGTGTTGGCGAAAAAACACTGGCAATAATTCAGGGAAGTATCGTGGGGCAGGGACACTCAGAAATTGGCGCCGGCTCAGACAGATAAAATCCCTGTAAAAAATCTATTTCCATATTTCTCAACGACTCAAACACTTGAATA
Organism: Spirochaetales bacterium; assembly: GCA_016929605.1. Lineage (GTDB taxonomy): Bacteria > Spirochaetota > Spirochaetia > Treponematales > Treponemataceae > Teretinema. The sequence goes on from JAFGIM010000151.1 coordinate 28,420, forward strand.
TCTTCTACAAACTCCGCAACGGTTTTTTTGTTGGACTTCTTGCAAAAATGAATAATGCCCTCTACCAAAAGACGGGCATTATCATCCGTTTTTATCTTGCGAATAAGAGAACCATCAATCTTGACTATATCAATGGGAAGATTTATCAAATTGCAATAATTTGAATAGCCCGTACCAAAATCATCAATGGCAATCTTAAACCCATAATGTGATATATAATCTATAAACCAGATGCATTTATCCAACTCGACCAATTCATCACTTTCCAGAATTTCAAAAATTATTTTTCCTTGTTTATGTCGAATCAATGAATACACTTCATCAACCAAGGTGATAAACGCTGGCCGAACAATATCTGTAATAGAAATATTGATTGAGATATCAACATCGAATTCACATATAGCTTCTGCGGATTTACGTAAAATAAAATCAGTCAAATACTGATAAAACCCTGTCGATTTTGCCACATCCAAATAGGGGTAAATCGAAGAATACTCTCCATTTTTTTGTTTTATTCGTAACAGCGCTTCATACCAGACAATCTCTTTTCCATCAGAGGAAAATACCGGTTGAAACACGGCCTTAAAGCTGTGGTTTTCGCGATTGTTTATTAACTCGGTAAATCGAATTGCATAAATATAGGCGCTTTCTTTCTCTGTATTATCATTTTCAAAAATACAGATTACCGAATGCCCGCGCTCTGCTTTCTTGAGTGCAACATCGGCACGAGATAGCGGGGTCTCGCAATCTCCCGGGCTTACTAGGGCTCCACCCACCCGATATACCAATTTAATTCTATCCCGTTCCCAGGGAAGAGACTCTAGCTCAAGGGATTGAACAACATCACTCAAGCGCTGAGAAGCATCAGCGATCGTTACATTCACGGATGTTTCAATTAAAATACCATATTCATTATACTTAAGCTGATAGGTGGTATACCCGTAGCGATGTTCATACTTTCTCAATTTTTGTGATGCAAACTGCGAAATAATATCAGAAAACTCATAGCCAAACAGAGCTACCAGATTACTGAAGTTTTCAATTTTGATAATAGCAAATACATAACCCTTATCGCTTTGAATACTATGGCACAGGGCTTCCTTGTTTGGCAAACCAGTAGTTGGATCAAAAACCAGCATGTCGGTAAGACGAGCGACGAGTGCTTCCTGGCGACGCTCTGAATACCAGGCAAGAATAAAAATAATTACAGAGGTTGCAAGGGCGGATACAAGGGAATTTACATCGAATGCCTGATGGGACGTTAGTTCAAAGAAAGAACTAATGGTATACGTGAGGAGGAAAACAACAAGAGATGCAAAATACCATATGGGCCCACGAACAGAGCCACGTAACTGGTTAGACAATACGGGTGCTACTGCAAGTAAAAAAACACATACCAGTTGACCGACAGGAATAAACAAGGAAAGTGATAATCCTGCTGATACCTGAATCAGGGAGATAAAAATCATTGCCTTGATTCGTTTGTATTTAATCAAGACAAATAATTCAAGGGCTAAAACAACAAATATCGTAAAGGACGCAATTAGCAGAAGCATATCTTTATGGATAACTGATGTAATGAACCAGGCAAGGGGAAGAACCAAACTTACCGCCCAGGTGCACAACATGAGGTAATATCGATATTGTCGCGTATCAGCTCTAATTGTCTGATACCACTGAGTTCTGCGATAATTAAAATGTCCTAGCCCAGTTTTTCTAAACTTCTTGTCCAGCATGTGGATAAATAGTATGGGTGACTCGCATATTTGTCAACAATTTCTCCATTATCAACAAAATGAATGGGGGATATCAAAAAAAAAGGGGATTGCCTTGGGCAATCCCCGCTAACACACACGATACAATCAGTATTATTTCCCGGCGGGAACTAGATATGCTTCAACCCGCTGATCATTTTTGAAAAAACGGCGAGCCATATCTCTAAGCTGCTCTCCACTAAGTCGGGATAGGACCTCGTCAGTATTACCAATAGTGCTAAGGTCTCTTCCCCTCATTAATTCCTGGGTTATTCGATAATGCCAGAATCGGTTGTTTTGCAATCCGCTTTCCTGACTTCTTCGATAGGTTTCCCTCAGCTTTAGCAAATATGACTCAGGAATCGGATCTCCCTTAAGCCAGTCAAGCTGTTCCAGTATTGCTTGTACCAACTGTTCCTCTCGACCCGGCTCACAACCAAACTCAATACCTATCAGATATCTGGGTAATGGATATGAGGTAATCATACCGCTTACTTGCACCCCATAGGTACCACTTAGTTCCTCTCGCACTACTTCCCTTAAGCGAATATCCATAAGTAAGGTAAACAGGTCAAATAGATCGTAGTCTATTTCCTTTTTCCCTACCTTTCCGCCAAATCCAAGAAATACGGAAGATTTCTCCTCCAGGCCCATGGAAATACGTTCTTTAACAATCTTTTTAGGGAACGCCGGTTTTACTGCTTTCGCTTTTTCCTTCTTCCCCGTTGCAGGCAAGGTTGCAATATAGCGTTCGCAATACTCTTTAAGAATTGTTTTATCAAAACTACCAGTAAACACAAAGGTAAAATCATCTGCGCCGGCAAATCGTTGACGATAGATTTGTTCTGCTATGGTCCTGTCCATTCGTGAGACAAAATCGCTTGTCAGGTTGGATTGACGAATTGAATCCCCCCACATCAATCTTGTTTTCAAATCCGCAAATACCTGGGCAGGGACGGAAGATCGATTTTTCGCAACTGTTTCAAGCTGCGCATATAATGCAGCCCAGCCCTTCTCCGAAAAATCAGGTGCCATGAATTGTAGATGTACTAACTGAAAAAGTGTTTCAAGGTCTTCTACGGATGAATATCCAGACAAACCTTCGTAACTTTCTTCTGCCCATGCCTGCACAGATACTGATTTTCCGGCAAGTTTCTTTTTTAGAGCTGTAGGAGAAAATCCGTTTATACCGGACATTTCAACATAGTCAGGAGCAAAAGCTGCCGACGGAAATTCGGCGTCGCTAACCAACGAGGTGCCGCCGCCGCTAAATGCTCCAAAATGAATTTCGTTCTCCTTAAATGTAGTGGGAAAAAGAACAACAGTTGCCCCGTTTGACAAGGTCCATTGTATAACACCCTTATCTCCCAAAGACTTTGTCTTGATAACGGAGCCAATTTTTTTAGTTCCATCTGGCTCACTAAATAAGGGGCGAGATAAGTCTTCTTCAACATATGGTTCAATAGGAACAGGGCTTTGCCATTTTTGCCATGTCTCCAGCAACTCATTCTCTGCGGGTATGTCTGGGGATTGCTCGGGTGCGGTTACAAAAAGGAGTGTCCCACGGCGGGTAAACCTTCCTTTTATGGACTCAAGAAGCTCTTCTCGCGTTATTGTAGGAATTATTTCCTGATGCAATCGGTAGCGCTCATCAAGAGAAGGGAAAGCATCTCCTGAAAGCATTGAAGACAACAATGATCCCGCCCTTGCCGCTGAATGCGTCTTGTCCCGATCCAACCAAAGCTGTTTAATCCTGTCTAAAGAGCTTGCCTTTTCTCGCTCAAGTTCTGCATCAGTCGCCCCAAAAAGAATATACCGGTCAAGTTCAGTTAAAAGAAGAGTAAAAGATTCATTAAACCTTTCTGCCGAAGGAACCATCGCCACATAAGAAAACTGTGTCTGCCGTAAAATTCTTCTAACACCATTTTCGCTAGCCAAGAACAATGGATTGGCTTCATAGGTTTTCTCGGATAGCCGCTTATTTAAAATAGACACCGCAAGCGATTCTACTGTTCGCTTCCGATAATCTTCAAGAGTCCGCAATCGTTGAGCCGGGAACTGCTCCAGAATTTGAACTGTCGTATATGAAATTTCAGGATCACGGATAACCAATACGGCCGGATCCATTTGAAGAGGAACTGGATACTCCTGTTTAGCTCGGGTCGCTTTACTTGCAGGAACTGTTGACAGCGCCTTATTGATGGCCTTATTCATTGAATCCACGTCAAAATCACCCACGGCAATAACTGACATATGGTCGCTACGGTACCAATCCCGATAAAAATCCATAATTCGCTCACGGGAAATAGTCCTTACAATCTCTGGATCTCCTATAGGCCTTCTTAGAGCATAGCGGGAATCGCGAAAAAGAAGCGGAATCTGCTTGTCTTGAACTCGCCCATTAGCCCCCCGACCCATTCGCCATTCTTCTATCACAACTCCTCGTTCTTTATCCAGCTCATCTGGATCAAAGGTTATTGCACAAGCCCAATCATGTAATACCAAAAGGGACTTTTCTATAATTGCAGGATTATCTGCGGGGATTTCCAACATATATACAGTTTCATCAAAAGAGGTATACGCATTAACCTCAGGGCCAAAGGCCATACCAATTGACTCAAAATAATCAATCAATTCATTTTTCTTGAAATTAGCTGTTCCATTAAAGGCCATGTGCTCAATCAGATGAGCAATGCCAGATTGATCATCATCCTCCAGCACAGAACCTGCTCGAACTGCCAAACGGAGCATAATCCGGTTAGCAGGCTCCTTGTTTTCTATCAGATGAACGGTCATTCCATTGTCTAAAACAGAACTAATTACAGAAGGATCTTCTGCTATTAGGGCACTGTCTTGGGCGGGCAAACCGACCAACAAGCTACAAAGGAACACAGCTAAAAATAAAGCAAACCTAATAGAGCGCATGAACACCTCGTCAGTATAAAAAAATAGGACGCAGACACTGTAGCATCTGCATCCCTAGTATAACAATAGAACCGTGAATTAATTACGAAACCGAACTAACTTTAAATCGTTCAATATCAACTTGAATAATACCTGCTGTATCCTTATTTTGAACACCAAGCTCGCTAATCTGTTGAATTGCCTTATTCATCTCGGCAATGCCGGAAATAATTTCGGTCATCCGGTCATTAACATCGACGGTAATATCTTTAAGCGCGGTAAACACCTCAAGAAGGCGACTGTTTCCCACACTCATTTCGGTTGATCCTTGTTCAACCAAAACAGTAATATCCCTCATCGAAGTCAGAGCCTCAAGAATTTGGGTACTTCCCGCGTTTTGTTCTGTCATTGCGCTATTAATCTGTCTTACTAGATTAAACACTTCTCCTACAGAAGAATCAATTTTTTCAAAGGCCTTGGTCGTTTGGATTGAACGATCGTCAACGTTTCCAATAAGACCTTTTACTTCGCGAATTGTACCGTTAATGGCCTTAGCTTGCTTAGCCGCATCCTCTGCAAGCTTGCGAATTTCGTCCGCTACAACCGCAAATCCCTTGCCAGCGTCTCCAGCATGAGCAGCCTCTATTGCAGCGTTCATGGCCAAAAGATTTGTTTGACTGGCAATAGTGGAAATCAAGCTGGTTGCACTCGATAGATTGTCAGAACTTTGTATAACTTGCTTAACTAACTCCGCAACTCCGGCTAGACATTCCTTACCCTCATCAGCATGAGCCTGTAGACCATTTACGAATGTTTCGGTTGTACCGGTCATTCCCGATACAGAGGCAAAGTTGGATATCATCTGTTCAATAGCAGCCGAGGATTCAGTTACCGCTGCTGCCTGATTCTTTATTGCCAAAGCCAGGGAATCAATATTGCGAGCCATTTGTTCAGTTACAGACGCAGTTTCGGAAAGACTTTCCTGTTGCTCACTCATACGACCCTGAGTTACGATTACATTTGACTGTATTTGACTTATTCCGGCAGCGGTTTCCGTGCTATTGCTTGAAAGATTCTCACTTACCTCGTTTAAGGTTAATACCCCTTTTGATATAGCACCTACTGCCTGTTGCACAGAATCAAGAAGGTCGTTTAATCCTCTGGACATCTGGGCAACCTCATCCTTGCCCTTTACCGGGATTCGCACGGTAAGATCTCCCTTTGATGCTTGAAGAACCACGCGATTGATCGTTAAAAATCGGCCTATCAGAGCTCTGTGTAGAAAGAAAGAAAGTACAAGTCCTATCATAATAAGAGCGGCAAATCCAAGTAGATAACTGACTCTATTAGTTGTATGTGCAACCAACAAAAGGTCCTCGCTATACAACGATACACCAATTACCCACTCCGTTGCCTTCATACGTTTAAAAGAAAGATATTTTTGATAAATCTTGCGACTATCACTTCCCTTGCTCCAATAATACCCAATAAACCCGCTTTCTTGAGAATCATTGGTCATTTCCTGTATAAAACCATATTCACTCAAATCAACACCAAGAAGTGCTTTATCTGGATGCCCAACAATATGGCCAGCACGATCAACAATAAAGGGGTATCCCTGCCTGCCCACCTTTAGATGATCAAAATATTCTGTTTTAAGTAAATCGCTACCGATTATCGCTATCAGATATTTCCCAATATCCGGTCCATTTTCAACTCTTACACCTACCGCAATACCAAAGCCCCTCCCCTTAATCAATTCAAAGGGATAAGGGTCTGTAAAAAAAAGAGAGCCCAAAGCAAGGTTATTATCAAATACAGGAATACCAGCAAGGGATTTACCGGTTAAACTTGTATCTTCTGCTGCAAGAACCTCAAAAGAAGCCTGGTCAACCAACATAACATCAGAAAAGAGCGTTTCCCGCGTTTTAATCAGTCCCAAAAGCGGACTCATTTCCACGGGTCTTGCCGCATAAGACTTAAGAGCCGAAAAAGATGCATTGATTCTGGTATCAAACATCTCGGCAAGCAAATTGGCCTGTTGCATTGTATTTAATTTTTGCTCTTCAAGTACTCCCCGAGTAATAAATCGAGACTGAACTCCAAAAAGCACAAGTAACACAATTAGCACAGCACTGATGACAATCAAGGTTGTTTTTATTATAAGACGTTTCCCGTCGATAAAAGACTTCTTCTCTGCGTACACCACAAATACCACCTCCTTCAACAAGCTGGAGATTAGTATACGTCATGGATAATCGACGGTCAAACGAAAAGATATTGCTACAAACGCCGCTCCAGGCCTAATAAGCGATACCCCTTTGACTTACTGTCAAGCAATCCCTTAAACAAAGAGCGGGCTTCTTGACCAATGCGGTGCATCAATGAACTTTTTGCACATATAACACATATCCCTCCCGGCCTTGTTATTCGAGCTATATTAGCAACTAAATGCACATGGGAATCTTCTATGGCTTCTTTGTCGTACATAAGAACAACTGAGTCATATTGATCTTCTAATGCGAAGAGTCCCGGAAGATGCCTCACCAAGTGTTTTTGCTGACAGATTTCTTCAAGAGCCAAAGAAGTGGCTCTAAGCGCAAGTAAATCCCGATCAGTTATAGTAAGTGAATCAATAACATGCCCTTTTTCAATTGATATCACTACGGGAATATGTCCTTGACCTGGATGTACTATAAGTGTAGACCCGAAAATAGGTAGGCGAGCAAGGGAAGAAAGCAGTAATTCTGTACCATAGCCAAGACTGTCAAACTCCGGTAATCCGTACACCGGGCATAGTTTCCAGGATATGCCTTTATATGAAAAACTTTCTTGACCCCTGGAATATACAGACATATCAAATGCAACAGTCTTTTTGCTGTTTGCTCTATAATGAAATACGGAATAGTCATATGTCTTCTTAACATATAGTAGCGAAGACCCTGTCGCCGCGATTGCATTTTCCACTAAAGCAGAAAGCGGCTCAACAATAACTACAGCAACACGCCCTTTCTCGCTGCATATAGAAGAAAATTCAGCAATCATTTTTTCTATTACAGCATTTCCTGCTTTTGCGGGTATATTGGACATCACAAGATCATAATCTCTATACACAACATCACTGGTTCCCAACGAGCCAAAACAACATATATTGGAAAAACCATTCTGCTTGATGTTATGTTGGGTAAAGGCAAGTGCAAGCGCATCTCTATCAACACAATCCATACGTTGCAAAGATATGTGCGAAAGTAGGGATAATGCCAAAACTCCAGTTCCACAACCAACATCAAGGGCTTCCGTAATATCATTGACAGGACATTCATTGACAATGCTTTGTAAAAGCATTAAAGATCCTGAATCAACCTCAAAGCTACTAAATAGTTCTTGAGATGTTGCAATGTGCAACTTTTTGCCATAAAAAGTGTAACCGAATTGCTTGTGAATATACGGTGTAATCATGTATTTGTTTCAATATCCTTTATCTTTGATATCTCAATTTTCAATGCTCCAATCGATAGTATCAGTTCTTGAAGAGATAACAACAGCGATATAAATAAGAGCAATAAACTGGTACCAAAAAATATTTCAGCTATAAGTATCTGTGCAATAAAAATCATAAACATGGAAAGCACACAAAATAAAAAACTTAACACACCTGCAATCTGTGTGTACTTAATTATTTTTAACCTAATCTCAAAATTGTGGATTTGTCTTAATAAACCACTTTCATGATGCTCACCATACATAGCAATATATTGCCGGATTAACGCAGCTAGGGCTAAAAAGCGATTTGTATATGCCAGCATAAACAAAGATATTGCCGAAAATAATAACGCCGGAGTACTTAATTCAAAATTCATTAGTATCCTCCCTGTAAGTGCTTCATATAGTTATCTCAAGAGAATTACCCTCTGGATCAAGAACAATACTTTCATAATATCCATCCCCGGTTCTTCGGGGTCTTCCCGCGATTGTATACCCATCCTCTTCAAGTCGGCTTGTCAATACATCAACACTCTCTTCTGATCCTACGGAAAACGCTATATGTGCAAAGCCTGTTAAGCAAAGATGATTCTCGTTTTCTTTAATACATACATCTGAGGTGTGCATTATTTCAAGGCGCGTGCCATTAGTAAAACGTAAAAAATAGGAAGAAAACCCTTTAACCGGGTTTTCATAGCGTGCCGATCGGACTGCATTGAAATAGGTTTCATAAAATGAAGCAATCTTTTCTAAATCAACGCACCACATACCGATATGTTCAATTTTCATTGGCAGTAGTACTCCTTACCTTGAAGGCGTTGTATATTCTTCTAACTTCTGTAAATACTTCATTGCTTCTTCATCACTGGACCCGCACATCTGTTTGCTAGGAGTAAAATTTTTGCACACCGCTGGATAGATAGGACTGCCGTAAATAAGACATCTGTTGCTATTATTCAGATTTACACAACGCACCCCGGCAGGCTTGCCCTCCGGCATACCCGGAAGAGCAGAAGAAATTGAAATATAGATACAACATACTGCACAACCAGGCCTGCATTCCATGTCCATTGTAATCATGAAAACAAAAGCAAGCTTGCGGCCATAATAATCATGCCTGCAATAACGCCGCCAATAGCCAGATGATGCTCTCCGAATTCTTCAGCAGTGGGCAGCAATTCATCAAGCGATATATATATCATAATACCCGCCACACTGGCAAAAACCACCCCAAAAGTAACATCAGTAAAAAAAGCCCGAAGAAGAAAATAGCCTACAAGAGCGCCAACCGGCTCTGCAAAGCCAGATAAAAAAGAAAGAACAAAGGCCTTGCGCCTGCTCTTTGTCGCAAAATAGATGGGCGCTGATACAGCCAACCCTTCAGGGATATTATGAATTGCAATTGCTACGGCAATACTAATACCAAGTGTTGGATTAGTTAAAGCGCTCATAAACGTAGCAAGACCTTCCGGAAAGTTATGTATCGCGATAGCCAGCGCGGAAAAAGCCCCCATACGCATAAGCTTTGCCTTGTCCTTTTCCGATGCTTCCTCAATCTTTTTTGGAACATTAAACTCATGCGGGTTTTCATAAGAAGGGATTACTTTATCAATAAGAGCAATCAATGCCATTCCCCCAAAAAAGGAAACAACAGTCCAAAGATAGCCAGCTCTGTCTCCAAGCGTTTCGCTCAATGAACTTCTTGCCTTTACAAAGATTTCAACCATAGAAACATAAATCATAACGCCTGCCGAAAAGCCCAATGCCACGGTCAGCATCCTCTGATTAAATTTCTTGGACATCAAACCAACAAGACTGCCTACACCTGTAGACAATCCTGCAAAAACAGTCAAAGAAAAAGCAAATAAAACTGAGTTATTCATGATTACCGCCTTAACTTAATGAGAATTCTTGAAAACTTCCCAAAGCAAAATGCTTCCTGCACATGATACATTAAGTGAATTAACATTACCACACAAAGGTATTCGCAATATATAATCGCAACATTCCTTTAATGCGACACTCATGCCCTTTGCTTCATTGCCCAAAATAAGACATATGGGTCTATCCAATTTGTGTTCAATCAAGGATACCTCTCCTGTTGAGTCGGTACCAACGAATTCCATACCATTAAGCTTCTTTTGGGTTTTTTTCCAGTCCATCAATTCTTGCATAGATTGAATATGCGCTATCTTTGTATGAAAGACACTACCAAGGCTTGAACGAATTGATTTAGGATCATAGCAATCTATCCCATGGCCAATAATTAATACCGCATCAACTCCAAATGAATTCGCGGATCTAACAATAGAACCAAAATTACCTTGGTCGCTCGGACGATCAAAAAGCAAAACAAAAGGTTTTTTCGGCATAGGAATATCTTGAATACGTACATGTTGAAATACCGCAGTTACAAGTAATTCTGCCGGCTCAGCCCGATCGCAGACTTTTTCGTATAACGGTCGGCTTAACTCAATAAGCCTGGCATCTGAGTGTTGGGCAGTCACTTCTCTTGCCCATCCAGAAAGACTTGCTACATCAGAAGTAATAAGTCGTGTTACTTTTACTCCAGCTGCCAATGCCTGCTTGATGGATTCAATCCCTTCTATAAAAATCTCGCCATTCTTTGCTCGTTTTACCCGATTAGTCTTTAGCGACTGGATAATTTGATATTCATCATTTTCAGTAGAAATAGTTACAATATTCATCAGCACCTTTTTATAAAAAAGATTGTCATTCTGGCTTTACTGGCAATTCCCTTGTTCTGGCTTTACCTTAAAGTCCGGTTTTAAAAATCGATACATTCTGACCCTTCCATTATTCGTGTATGTATAGAGCGAATAGTCGAATGGAGCATTTATGGAGTACATTGGCATGTGATATATATCTTTAGTGGTAATAACACCGATTTTCTCCCTGTTAATGTCTACGATAAAATAATACTGTTTGAACAAACCAGTCCCTATTATGTGCTTATCGTGAATAATAGCAGCAACTACCGTTGAACTGCTTGGTGTACGAGCTTGAATAACTAAAGGTTTAAGAAACTGTAGTTCTATTACTACAAGAATACTTACTACAGCAAAAACAAGAAACACCGGATTCTTCTTTTTTCGCAAGTAATCAAGGCCTACATATAGTAAGTACAATGCCAACAGAATCACTAAAACACTTACTAAGGGCGAAGTAATTGCTTGTGCAATACGAGGATGAGAAATAAAAAAGTCGATATCAACAGGGGCTTTTATAAAAGCATCAGTGTTACTCATTGTTTATTCTCCAAGTACTAAAAAAGTTTATACATCCTATCAAATTCTAATACAAGTGGCTTATTTTTATCGAGCAAGCTCTTTTATCGCTTTAAGATCATCCATTACATGCTTTATCATAACAAATCTCTCGCGAATATTGATTATTCTTCGGTCTATTTGTATTCGCCCATACAACGAAAGTTCTTCATCATTACATTGTGAAAAACGCTTTAAAAACTCAATTTTTACTACAGTAAAGGAAATAGCCTGAAGCACGTTTTCATATATTGTTTTTTTTGTTTCTAATACTTCAACCCCATTCCTATTCTTAACAATCTTTTTATGACTATTATTGATGCGGCCTTTAGCTTTTAAGAAATCAAATAAGCCCTGCCGATCCTTCTCTTCTGCAAAAAGAATCGAAAATCCTATCTGGGTATCAATCTTATCAATAAAGCTTCTAAAGGCTTCAGTGTTAATATGCACACTTGCAATGTTCTTCTCATTGATGCAATTGAGTACTTCCATGTTAGAAATAACTTCTAAGTAATACGCCCTAAGGTAATTGTCCGCTGAAAGTTGTTTTGCTTTTATAGAATCTACTTTCATCATAACCCGGTCAACAAACCCAAGAACTGATCCCGCAGTAGTCAGTGCTGAATTAGTCATTGCCAGTACATCACTCATATATATCCTTCCTTATTACCACCTAATAAAATTCATGCGCCTATCAGTTTTTACTTATTACACCAGGTGTATAAGCCTCTGTAAATGGAATCAACACAATATCTCGCATTGAAAACACTCCCTGCCTATAATCTTTCTTTTAAGAAACTTAAAAAGTCGTTCCTGAATAATTTTTCGCGCCTCATGTAATCTGATTCAGACGCTAATTCTTGTGCATATAGTCTATTTATCAACTCTTCATACTTGGGAGGTACATACTTAAGGGAAAAACTATAATATAGACGTCTATCTTCCGCAGGAGCATATACACTATTCTTATAAAATAAACATTGAATCATTATGCGAATTGAGCTGTTAAGATTTTCATGCAATTGCAGAAAAGCATCCCTTCTATACCATCTATCTATCTTATATTCTGAAAGCAAGTATTCAATATAGCCAATACTTTCATCAAGACGTTTTTTAATATCAAGTATGGAATATTTGTGAATTATTTCCAGCTCCTTACGATATGCATCATCTTTATCCCAAAGTAGTACAGACTCCATAAGAGCAAACTTCCGAGGCTCCTCAAATGTTTGAAACAAACGATAATCAACAAATTCAGTAAAAAGTATTTGATAGTGAGCATTATCGACAGTAACACAATGATACGGAATATCAGGCTCTTCATCTTGGCCAAACAGTTGTTCAGGTAATATGTTACTGCCGGGCTTTTTCATTACTGTCAGATCTACCATACCCCCATACTTTCCTGGATAGTAATCCCCTCGCGCAACACTCCCAGATAACAATATTGTCTGGATCTCACTTTTATCCAAAGAGTTAACAAACTCGCGGGTACTTGCTATCAATCCATTTACCAGCGATGCCTGTTTCTTTACTACTGTTTCTTTATTAATGAAAGTATTCACTTCTATATAACTCCACCATTAGTCATCTCTTTCTGACGTACAAAATCCATATAATAGAGCTTTTCCCAGTGATTGATATTTAATATGCCTTTTGTAAGCCGAATAGCCAGTATACAACAGTTTTCATCTTTTTCGTTATTGGCCTTATCATACCATGGAGCGAATGCTTCGCGAAGCTTCTGGCGCAAACGTGCATTATTTGGATCCATGACCCACCCAATATTTTCCCCAATGCCACTAGCAGTAAACATCTCGGAAACCGAAGCAACTGAAACATAGGGATTTCTCTCTATCTGAATCATTTTATTCGATTTTGCATGTGTTGTAATATAAAAAACCCTGTCTTCGTAATAAGCGTCCACCCCACGAACAACTGGTAAAGGCAATCCATTTTCCTGTTGATCACAAGCCATAGTAGCAAGAGCGATTATGTTGTCCTTTCCTTTTCCAAATTTCTCTTCAAGTAATGCACATCCATCTTCATAGTCGCTCATGATAATTATCTCCTTTTATCAAAGGCTACAATGATTATTAAGTAGTCTACTTACTATATTAAGGAATCAAATCTTTAGTAACTACGAAATCAGTCCATTCTACATCACTCAACTCCATCATGCTTTCCGCTTTTGATAATCCATTTTTCTTGTAAAACGGAATCGCATCATCATTAGCGTTTATAAAAAGTATGATATTCTTATCTCCTCCAGCCTCTTCCCTTGCTATCTTTATCATGATGGACCCAATGCCATTTTTAATGTAATTCCTATCAACAGCCAAATCCGTTATCATTAGCCAATATGCAAAATCAGTTAATCCAAAACAAACACCAACAATTTTACCCCTCTCATCTACTGCCAATAAACTAATTTGAACATTATTCACCAATTTCTGTATTCGCTCCAAGAATCGCTCTTTTGGATATTGAGAACCCAAATCTGACCTGGTAAGAAACTCTATATAATCGCTCGCACTGACAGACTTCTTTACAATAGCAATTGTCCCCCTGCTGGTGGATATTTTTTGTATAACATTAGTAACCATAAACACTCCTCGTATTTAATTTAGATAATTATAGTATCGGTATTATTATCATTCTAAGTATGACAACAGTATGTCAGTATTTCTATAATTGTAATCAAATATCTTATCTGGCATAATACCAAATCCAATTGAAACAGCAAGATATTTTGCCTCTTGTCTATAAGAGTTGATTGTTTCCCATTGCAGCCTTGTCATACTAACCCTTTACTACTTATTGTCTCTTTTCTTAATCTTGAAATTTTTCAAGGGTCCGTTTTCCGCTTGTAATGACTCCATTATGGCGTTTATTACCTTTTCTTCATAGAAATCAAAGTTTCTATCAGAAGCATATTCCAAGTAAAGGGTTTTGTTCTCATAATTATACCCAAAATAAAAAGCCCCGGCTGTTTGCTCATTATCCTCCAAGCTTTCTTTCAAAAACGAATGGCTAATCACATATGAATCAGTATAAGCTTCAAAGTAATTAGGACCTTTTATTAAAATACCCCTCCCCCACTTTGTACCAAAAGGCCAAAGCTGCTGATGGGAGTCCGCATAATTTTTATTTGTAACAATAGCACTAAAACCTATGCAAATATGTTCAATTACCAAATTGACTTCGCGACTACTCATTACAACCTCATTGACTTCCACTGGCGAATACATTCATTAACTACATTAATTGGAATCTTCAAAGTGAATAGAGGATTTACTTACAAACGAATAGTACGTAATTTTTTTGTCAATAATTTTCTTATGATCAAAATATTTTTCCAAACCATTCCAAACAAAAAACCATGAGGGTATTAGCATAAACTCTTTAAAATACTCAAAGGTGTATTTTGAAAGAAATAGTGCAACAAATAAAAAAAGGATCCCAATACATTCAAAGTAAATAGCCTTAACCATGATTTCCTTTTTTCTTCTTTGATTTCTGATATATCTATTTTTAAAAAAATCCTTTAATCTTTTTTCAATAATCTTTTCAGATACCCCATTCCTTTCTTGTCCAGGTATTAGCAAACAAATTATTACGTTCTTTCTATTAAGCATTTTGTACGTTCTCATTCGTAACTCATTTAAAAAATCTGAAGAAATATATCTTTCTTTATAATCTCGTATGTCGAAATCAGAAAAAATATCATCAAAAGTATCAATTGCTATCTGAACTCTCATATCAAGCTCCTGTAATTCAAATTTTCGAAATCTTTTCAGCATCTGCAATACATACTTTTTTACTTATCATAGTTTCTTCATATGTATTCCAAAGATTGATTACTTATTCCCGTCGATTTTTTTCCATCCATTTTACCGAAAAGTCAATCAAAGTCCTTTGCGAAAACAACAGGCTTTTTGCCTTACCAATAAATCCATGCATACATTCATTTGTAACTTTAAACTCTTTTCCTATTTGAATAAAATCATCAGAGTAATAAAGGATATCCTCATACTCATACCATTCTTTCACCCCATTTATTACGAGAGGAAAACCATCTTTTACGATTCTTTTCCCTGAACAATTAGCCTTATACTCTGCTAGATGAAACGATGTGTTTTTATCAAAATCAACACCAATTAACAATACATATCCATCAAGCTCATACAGCCTACCAAGTGGACTTTGATCATTCTGTGGATAATCAAAGTGTGTATCTTGAAGAAGATAATCCGAGTTTCTTCCCCATGCGCAAAAAGATGCACTTGGATGATTACTTCTTCTTACACCTGCTTGTTTTCTAAATGATTCAGCAATTTTACCCATCCCTCTCGTTGGTGTTAATCCATTATCAAATACAGGCATTTCCTTTCTAATTATCTCCCACCAGGACTCAGGTACAGGAGGGTTGCCCCAATGTGCTGGATCAGATACATCGGAGGAATGAGCTGGCATTATCAAAGCACCACTCTGGGTAAGAATATGTTCAAGAGCCTGTATCACACTAACAGCTCCACCACAAACCCAGCCTATTGAACTTAAGGAAGAATGAACTAATAGATTCATCCCAGGTTTAATACCAATATTTGTAAAATCCCTAAGCATCGACGTGTAAGTAACGGGCCCGTGTTCTGAATTCATAATCACAGATTCTTCAGACATAGCACCTCCATATGCCTCAATCACAATACTTTATTCTATCCAGGATTATAAACTGCGACAGTATCTAAAACCAAAAAAATAATGGGGAATATAAGGATGTGCATTATGGAATCTCCTTGTTACGCAGCTTTCATATGCTTCATCCGTCCAAGATCCACCCCGTAACACCCTGTCAGTCCCATATTGTGCACCAGAAGGATTCTTTACTTTTTCTGGGTATATAGTATAATCATATAAATCGTATAACCACTCCCAAACACCACCAGACATATCAAATAAGCCTAACGTATTTGGTAGTTTAGTACCAACTTCATGAGTAACTCCATTCGAATTTCCCTTATACCAACCATATGCATCTAGATTTTTATCTATAAAGATATGCTGTTTTGAATTGTATACAAGTTGATTTTGTACCGAGCCTGTTCCAGA
>JAFGIM010000152.1 GCA_016929605.1 Spirochaetales bacterium
ATGCGGTATCGTCCGTCGCTGATACGTTGGAGACGAAGGTTTGCGTATTCAGTTATTTCTTCAAGATACATTCCCAGTATCCAGGCGTCAAAGCTTATTTTCCGGCTATTGTTTCCGCTCAAGTCATCAGACAAGGCCTTAAGCCGACCTGCCTTGAGCGACCGTTCCGCCCGTTGCGCTTCCAGAGCGGCAAACTGTTCGCAAAGAGAGGTAAGGGAAACGCGCTCTGCGTTTTTTTCTTCAAGCTGTTCACTCAAGCTCTTACTCTGTTCAGCAAGACGCGTGCATTCTTCTTCGATGGTGTGCGAGGCCGGCCCCTGCCAGGATCCAACTTCTTTGTCTAGCCGTTCGATCGCTGACTTACAGGCATCACGATCGCGCCTCCATTGAGCGTTTTGCTCTTCAAGGCGGCTACACTCCGCTTCCTCAAGATATGCCTGGGATACCGCATCCTCTGTGGGAAAGAGAGCTGCCTGCCGGGCAAGAAGGAACTCTTTTTCGCTTTCACTCAGTTGGACAAGATGTGCGGTTATCGACTTTTGTTGAGTGTCCCTTTTACCAATATGGGTTGAACGTTCGCTGCGCAGTCGAGACAGCTCTTCTTCGTACTGCTTCATTTCGGCATCCAGGGTAAGGATGCGGGCATTACATGAAGCAAGGGCTTCTTCTGCCTCTGCCGGTTCTACGCTGGCCGAGGCTTTGTTGTTCAGTTCGCCTTGATCCGAGGGAAAGGCTTCTTTATAGCGTTCTGTTTTTATAGCGATAGACTGGCTCAGCTGTGCCTGTGTTCGCTCAAGGGCGCTCAGCCGTTGCTCAAGTTGGGTTCGTTTTGCTTCGATAGCATGCAGTTCCTGCCGGGCTGCAGCGCCTTCCCTAATTGCTTTTTGGGTAGCACCCAGGGCGTCCTGTGCTTTTTGCATTGAGTCTACGGAATCGGATAGAAGCTTTTGGATGCGAGGGATATCTTCGAGCACCGAAGGGTCCACATTCAGGATTGATGAGGCAGAAAGAAGGGATGCACAGCGAGAAAGGTTGTTGGCGATTCGCTCCTCTACTGCACTAAGAGATGCTTCTACGGAGGCGATGTTTTCATTAGCCTGTGCCTTGCGCTCCTCAAGATCGGCAATGCGTCGTTTTGCGGCGTCGCGACGCGATTGAAGCGGAATTGCATCAAGGGCTGAGCTTTGAGCCGGCTTGGGATGAGTAAGGGATCCGCACACCGGGCAAGGACTTCCCTCGTGTAATAACAGCGCAAGATCTCTTGCTTGCTCTGAAAGCCCCTGTGTTTGAATGAGTTGTTCAATCTCTTGATGTTCAGCCTTTGCTATCGCAAGGTCCGCATCAAGTTCATCGCGAGTGGTATGTGATTTTGTATACGTGATTCGGTAGGAGTCCCTGCTCAAAAGTGCTTTGCGATGATCCTCCGATAGCTCTTTAAGTAATTTGATTGTATCCAGTCTGTTTTTTGCTTCTGAATGAACGAGCATGCATTGGTCAAGGGATTCTCCTTCCCTGGAAAGAAGCTCAAGGCGTTCAGTCAATGTTGCGCTATTGGAAGCGATGGCCTTTAGTTCAGCGGTAAGCTCGCCAATAAGATGAGCCGTTGTAGACTGTTCCTCGCGCTCTTCTAAAATTTTTTGAGCGATGCCGGTGGCAACAGAAAGCTTTTCCTTCCTGAGTACGAGGGTATCCCGTTCAGCGTGCCTTTTTTCTTGATCGCTATACAGAGATTCAAGGAGTGCAAGATCTTTTTCGGTACGGCTAATAGTCGTCTGTAGTTCTGTAAGCTCGTGTTGTCCGTTTTCTATTGAGTGCCGTAACAGGTGGAGCGATTCAAGGCGAGCGATAAGAGGCGCGGCCTTTCTCGCTGACGCAAGGCGGCTTTCAGCGGCGGCTATTGAGTCCGTTTGTCTTTCAAGATCTGCCAGTTTTTGTATCTCTTCCGCTCTCTCTGCCACTCGCCCATCGATTGCCCGCGAACGCTCGAGTAAGGCGGTGAGCTGCCGATGTTTTTCCCCGGATGTCTCAAGCTGCGATCTCAAGTCGGTTATTTTATCCTGGATTATCAGGAGGTCGTCCTTGGCGGATGCAGGATTAAAACGCTGTTGCAGAGACTGAAGGGCTGTTTCGGTTTCTTTAAGCAAGAACTCAGCATCCCGTGAATCTGAGCGACAGCGTTCAATTACCCGTGAATACTCCGACACCGGAAATAGTTTGGACAGAATTTGCTTGCGATCGGTGGAGTTCTGTCTAAGAAAGCGGGAAAACTCTCCCTGGGGCAACAGAACAATGCGGGTAAACTCTTCCTGAGATAAGCGAATAAGATCGGCAATCTGTTTATCTGTTTCGCTTTTATTGGTACTGGTGTGATCCTTCCATTGGGAGTCTAGCCATTGGTCAAGGTGGACATCTTCGGGAATGGCCTGACTTTTGGCGCCTCTCTTTCCTGGCCGCTCTCCCGGAAGGACTCGAATAATGCGGTATCTTTGTAAGCCAAGGGTAAACTCAAGGGTAACAGAAGCTTCGTCTGTATCCAGGGATCCCTGACTTCTCATCTGGCGAACCAGGTCTTTTCTGCTTCCCGGAACATTTCCGTAAAAGGCGTAACAGAGTGCGTCAAAGATGGTGGTTTTACCGGCGCCTGTTTTTCCAAAGATAAGGAAGATGTCTCCCAGAGTGGAAAAATCTATGGTGTGGGCGCCAATAAAGGGGCCGATGTTTTGTATGGTTAGTTTTTCAGGCCTCATCAAGACACTCCTTGAGCAGGCTTTGGAAGAGTAATTCTTTTTCCGGGTCGTTTTCTCCGTACAACAGATCGATAAAACGGGAAAAATCGGAAAGGGGGTCTCGTTTGTCCCCAAGGGGCATCTCGTCCATTCCTTGGTCCCTCTGATGCTCTGCCTGAGTGGATGTTCCCTGACGGATACTCAGGAGAAAGGGGAATTTTTGCCGTAACAGGCTCATCGGATTGGCCACAAGCGATGCATCGGTAAGGTGTATTTCCAGATAATCGGGGCTATAGGAGTCGAATTGGGTACCTGTATAGAAATCGGTAAAAGAGCCACTGAGGCGGCGAACCGCCCTGAGCGGGGAAACGGGAAGGGCGCTTACGGTAAGCGGAAAGGCGGGATCGGTTTCGTCAAGGGTAATCGACACGAGCTGTTTAACGGTATTTGCCTCGTCAAAGGCATAGGCAAGGGGAGATCCTGCGTAGTGTATCCGGTCAGTAACCCGCTGCGCTCGATGAAGGTGGCCAAGGGCAACATACGAAAAGGACGAAAAGAGTTCCGGGGATACCCGTTCAGCCGTTCCAAGGAAAACCCGCTCCGATTCTGATTCAACTCCTCCGGTGGTAAACAGATGAGCTAGTAAAATTGAAGGGACTCCTTCTTGTGCAAGACGGGTTACCAGGGGGCTAAGCCGACGGGCTGCCTCTCGCGCAAGATCGGCTTGGGAAACCAGAGGAGAGGCCTCCTGAGGCACGGCGTTAAAATCAAATTCGCCGGAAGTGGACTCGACGGCAGGCCCTCTTAGGGCGGTAAGCGAGAGAGAGGACAGAAAAGGGAGAAGAAAGAAGGCTGTACGATGACCGTTTTTTAGGGTTATATTTATAGGAGAGAAGGTTTGCTCCGGATTACCGATAATATGTATGTGCTTTTCCCCGAGAATTCGGTCTGCAAAGGAAAGGCGGCGCGCTGAATCGTGGTTTCCCGGGATGATAAAGGTGTGAAGATCGGGGAAATCCCGGGTCAAATGAACCAGAAAATCGCTAAAAAGCTCGACGGCGGGAGCGGGTGGTATGGTTCTATCGTAGATGTCCCCGCTGATCAGGAGGGCGTCATAGCCATCCTCGCCCAAACGGGCAAGGATTTGGTTCAGCATGACAGCCTGATCCTCAAGAAGCGAGGCCTCATGAAGGGTTTTACCCAGATGTAGGTCCCCGGTATGGAGCAGTTTCATATCGTATACTGTAAGAAGATTTATTCGCTCTGTAAAGTGCTTGTCTAATTCGCTTGTAAGGAAGGTGTACTACTTGAAAACTCGCTCGTTGCGCATACCGCTTTTTTTTGCCTCTGTTTTTTTCCTGCTGTGTTGCACGGCTGGTGTTTTTTTTCTTACTGTCGCGCCTGCCAGAAGCCGGCAAGCTGATTTTGATAACCTTGTTACCCTTGATAGTCGTCTTGCTGAACTTCAAATAGTATTGTATCGATCGGTTCTCGCTCCTGTGGACACACCACGCTCTACGATTGAGCCACTCCTTGATGTAATTGAGGCATCTCTTGCTTCTTTTTCCCGGCCGGCTATGTCCAAAAGACACCCCTTGTTTCCTTCTTCGGGCTTTGCTACCCTAGAAGCGATTAAAACAGAGGTGGTCGATGGTACCCGAACCCTTCTCTGGTGCGCCTGCGATGACGCATCCCTTGTTTCTACCTCCACATCAATAGCTACCGTTCGCTCTTCTCTGGAAACCCTGATGCCGGTAATTCAGCAAAGCCTTAACCGATGGAAAATTCTGACGTTTATCGTGGCCGGTTCAATAATCATCGGTACCTGGTTTCTTGGTTTGTTATCGGTCTGGGTGCTTTCTGTCTCTGTGTCCCGCAGTTCACGCCGGGTAGGGCGTGTGTTGGAAGCGCTTTCTTCAGGCGATTATTCTGCGTGCGAGGAAGAAATCCATGCCCAGGAATCTGAATTGTCCGAGAACCTGTGTGCCTTTGCCAAGAAGTTAAAAACGATGAGCGAGACTATAGCGGTAGAAGTAGTCTCTAACCGCACTATCGGGCTAAGCCTTTCGGAATCTCTAGATAATACCTCTTCGACGTTTGAGGTTGTAGATGGATTTATCGACAGCATTCGAGGCGACGTTTCGGTATTGGAAGAGCAGGTTTCGATTGTTAAGAAAGGGCTTGAACGAATAACCGGCGGGCTTGATCATCTTGATGACGGGATTATCAATCAAAAAACGGTGGTAGAGGGCTCTCTTGAATCAGTTCGGGGGATGATTACCACGATTGGTTCAATGGCCGATTTGGCTATTCGCGATGAAAAGGTTATCCATGACCTGGTTGAATCTTCTGCCCAAAGCCAGGAGATATTCGCTGCAACCTATCAAAAAATCATTCTTATTGGCGACAGCGTCTCTCGCATCAACGGAATGGCGGAAATTATCGAAAACATCGCAGAGCAGACGAGCATGTTATCCTTGAACGCTGCTATTGAAGCCGCCCATGCCGGAGATGCCGGTAAGGGATTTGCGGTTGTTGCCGAAGAGATTACCAAGCTTGCCGAGGCAAGTTCGGAAAGTTCCCGAGAGATTTCCTCTTCAATCTCCGAAATTATCGAAGGTATTACCTCAATGGCCAAATCGAGTGGACTGCTCGACGAGGCATTTACTCAAATGACGGTAAACATAGAAAGCGTGCGCCAAACCTTCTCGGGATTCTCTGAGGGTTTACGTACCTCCCGATCTGATACCCAAGGGGTTTTAACGACTATGAATACCCTCCAGGAGGTATCCTCCGATGTAACGCGCGATTCGGCTCTTGTGTCCGATGGAGCCGGGGATATTGCTTCTTCGATGAGCGAGCTTGATATGCTCTCCAGTCGGGTCTTTGACGGTATTACTGCGATGTCTTTGATGCTCGATGGGCTTAAAGAGGTTATGACTCAGTTTAGAACATACGCAGACGGTATAATTGCTTCGGGAAATAATCTTGCTTCTCATATACCTCAGTTGAAGTAGTCTTTTTTTTATGATACCGTCCGTGTCATATGAAACTCGATAAAACACTTAAGGACCTTGTCGCGGCCTTTCCCGCGGACTTTACCGAAGCTGAAAAAGCCCAGGCAAAAACCATTTTCTTAAAGAAATTGTCACTTCTTGCCCATGAATTCTACGGCGGCAAGATGCAAACCCTGCCCAAATGCGCCTTATACGGTTTTAACTGGTTTAACGTTTGGTATACCCCGGGCGTTTCATCGGTTTCCACCGGAATCCGCGACAATAACGACACCTCCTTTACCCTTTCAAACCGGGGAAATCTGGTTGCGGTGGTAAGCAATTCTACCCGTGTGTTGGGAGATGGTGACTGCACTCCTCCCGGTGGCCTTGGAGTCATGGAAGGTAAGGCGCTTCTTATGAAGTACCTGGGAGGCGTAGATTCAATCGCACTGTGCGTAGATTCCCGTGTTCGACCCGATGAATCGGAGCGCCGCGGAATAGCAGCAGGGAAGAATGATCCTGCAAAGATTATCGAGTTTGTTCGTATGCTTGAGCCCTCTGTTGGTGCGGTAAACCTTGAGGATATCAGTCAGCCTGACTGCTTCCGCGTTCTTGATGAACTGCGAGAGGTCTGTGATATTCCCGTTTGGCACGATGATGCGCAGGGAACTGCCTGTATTACCCTTGCCGGACTTCTTAACGCCCTTAAGCTCGCGGGAAAAACCCTTTCCGAGGCAAAGATAGTACTGTTGGGAGCTGGTGCTTCCAATACTACCATAGCCCGACTTATCCTTGCCGATGGCGGCAATGGCAAAAACATGATTGTCTGCGATTCCAAGGGTGCCCTTCATGCCGGGCGCTCTGATGTGGAAAAAGACACCCGTTATTATCGCAAGTGGGAATTGTGTCTGCAAACAAACCCAAATCGTGTTGCAACAATAGAAGAAGCCCTCCGGGGCGCCGATGTGCTTATCGCACTGTCAACTCCCGGTCCGGATACCGTCAAGAAGGAATGGATTGCATCAATGGCGCCAAAATCAATTGTATTTGTGTGCGCAAATCCTGTTCCGGAGATATGGCCTCATGAGGCTAAAGAAGCCGGTGCCTTTATTGTTGCTACCGGACGTGGGGACTTTCCCAATCAGGTTAATAACTCGGTGTGCTTCCCCGGTATTCTAAAAGGTGCCTTATTGGTTCGCAGTAAAAAGATTACCGACGGCATGGCCATAACCTGTGCCCATTCAATCGCTGATTATTCTGAAAAGAAGGGGATTGATAGCGAACACATCGTGGTAACGATGGAAGATGCTGAAGTCTTTGCGGTAGAAGCTGCCGATGTAGCCATGAAGGCCATAGAGGAAGGGGTTGCTCGCGTAAAAATGTCATGGCAAGAGGTACACGACCGTGCCCTTGCCGATATACGCCAGTCCAGAGAGATGAGTTCACTGTTAATGGACAAGGGCTTTATTCCCGAACCTGATCCTGCGATGATTGAAGATGCCCTTACCTATGCCTGTAATCGGGTACGGGAAGATAAAAAAGCTCAAACATGATTCGCGAAACAAAGGGGACTGCGATAGCGTCCCTTGTTCTGTGCGCGCTGTTGTGGAGTTCCGCGGGAGTATTAGTCAAGCTCGTATCCTGGGACTCCTTTGCAATCGCCGGGATACGGAGTTTGGTGGGCTTGCTAACGATGTCACTCTTTCTTGGCTTGCCCCGCCTTACCTTTGACCGTAATCAACTATTCGCCGCTTTTTTTTATAGCCTTACGATGATTCTCTTTGTGTATGCCAATAAGATGACAAGTGCGGCAAATGCCGTTCTATTGCAATACACATCCCCGGTATATCTAATCATCCTTGGCCGATGGCTCCTTTCCAGCGAAAAAGCAATGCTTGCCGATTGGCTTACCGTAGTTGGTGTGTTTTGCGGGATGATCCTGTTTTTTTTAGATGATATTAGCCTTGG
>JAFGIM010000153.1 GCA_016929605.1 Spirochaetales bacterium
ATGCGCTTATGTCTGCCGAGCCGCTGTGCGATAGCCAGGAGATAGAAAGGCGAAAAACACTGGGAAGGGCCTGGATGCGCGCCTTGTCCGCCGAAACTCCGCCTCGTCTTACCGGGTGGCCCGCTATCAGTTCTTTTATAACGGCTCTTAAGGTAGAAGGAGCTTCCTTGCACACAGAGGAATGCTATGCCCTGGGTTTGTTTTGCGCTTCTTCCAACGGACTGCGGGAGTGGGCCTCCATGCGCGAAAAAAACAGCGGCTCCGGAAGGATTGATGTGCTTTCTCAAACCGCCGGTACCGACCCTCTTGTCCAAGGCGGCGATGCACTTCTTGTAACATCCTTGTTGGCCCTACCAGATCTCTCTCTCGCTGAACAGGCGATATTCAGGATAATCGATCGTAACACGGGGGAAATCCGCGATTTACCGGAGCTACGGGCAATTCGCCAGGAGATACGAAAGATTCGCCAGGATATCGATCGATTGGTGGGATCATATCTGTCCGACGATAGTTTAAAAACAGCCTTGCAATCCAACCTGCCTACGGTGAGGGACGGCAGACAGGTAATCGCGGTGCGTGCTAATTATAAGGGACGCATTAAGGGAATCGTTCACGAGGTGTCTCAGTCCGGTCAGACTGTATACCTTGAGCCTACAGATGTAGTAGACCGAAACAATGATCTTGTCTCGGAGGAAAGTCGACTAGCCCGCGAGATTGCCAGAATCATTCGAGAATTAACCGCAGAGCTTTCAATTTATTACCAGGAGATACGAGACGCCTTACAGTCTCTGTGTTTTTTTGACGGAATAGGAGCAGCTGCGCGATGGGGAAGGGATTATCGGTGTGTATACGCCGACTGCCGTGGCGACGGTGTATCAGCGGTATCTATGCTTCTTAAGCAAGCACGCCATCCCCTGCTCAAAACACATGCCGTTCCGATAGATCTTGCCCTTTCTCCGGGAAACCGGATGCTCATAATAACCGGACCAAATACCGGTGGTAAAACGGTTACCTTAAAAACGGCGGCACTTTTATCCCTGATTAACCAAACCGGCTGGCCAATTCCTGCTGCCGAAGGAAGTGCTCTTCCGATTTTTGATGCGGTGTATTGCGATATTGGCGACGAGCAGTCTCTGTCTCAATCTCTTTCTACCTTTTCCGCTCACATGAAGAATATCGCCAGTATTTTAGAACACGCAACCGACAACAGTCTTATTCTTCTTGATGAGCTTGGCAGTGGTACCGATCCCCAAGAGGGTAGCGCTATCGCCATGGCGGTGTTGGACCGGCTTCTTGCTGTGTCTTCTCTTGTGCTTATTACGACCCATCATGGCATACTCAAAAATTATGGATATACCCATGCCCAGTGTGTTAATGCCTCGGTTGACTTTGATGAAAACACCTTGAGTCCCACCTACCGTATTTTGATGGGCGTTCCTGGGGAAAGTCACGCCCTGGACATTGCCCTCCGAAACGGTCTGGACGGCGAGGTAGTCGATCATGCTCGACAGTATTTAATCGAAGAGCGGGCGGATGTGTCGGCCCTGATTAAGGGCTTGACGGCAAAGCACGAGGAACTTGAGGGTTTTGAACAAGTCAAGAAAAAGGAAGAAGCAGCCCTCCGCGAAAAGCGGCGAAAAACTGATTTGAAAGAACTACAGCTACGTCAAAAAGAATTGGAACTGCGCGAAGCAGGCTATCGCCGACTTGAAACATTGTTTGACGAAAGTCGTAAACAGCTGGAAAATCTGGTTCGAGAAATTCGTGAGGGTGAGTTAACAAGAGAGAAAACCCAACAGGTAAAGGCATGGATGGCATCCTTTGAAGAGCTTGTTGAGGGTGAAAAGGATGGCTTACGGCTGTGCCGCGAAGAAACCCAGTCGGCCAGAAGAGCGCTTGAACAAACCCAGGCCCAAGAAGCGGCTTCTCGCTCTCAGGATGCCCCTTTTTCCCGTTCGCGTCGGGGCACAAAAAAGGTCACTGGGGTCTCTTCCCCTGAGTCTGCAAAGCTCCCCGATTTAGCGCCCGGGATAGAGGTGTACATTGGCGAAAATCGCCGCCTTGGTGTGTTGGTTCGCGAGGAAAAAGGCGGTAAATGGATTGTTGCTACCGGACAGCTGAGGATGACAGTTCGCTCTGAAGAAATTCAGGCCGTTCCGCTTAGGCCGGGAATGGAAAAAAACCGGATAGAGGTCCACACCGAGATGGGTAGCGACGACTCTCCCGTCTTTGAACTTAAACTCTTGGGTATGCGCCATGACGAGGCCTTAAAGGCCCTGGAGAGACAGCTTGATTTAGCTTGTATGAAGGGGCTCAAGGAGTTCTCGGTGGTACATGGTAAGGGTCATGGGGTGTTACAGAGCGCGGTTCATCAAGTGCTCGCCCATACCTCAGCTGTCAGTGATTATCATTTTGCGCGCCCCGAAGATGGCGGCTCCGGAAAGACTGTCGTTACACTGGGCTAGTACGCTATTTTTTGTAGGGTTCATTAACAATCGCTCCCCTGGTTTTATCCAGACGGAACACGACTTGTTTCATTATTTTGGGAACAGTATAGGGTACGTGACATATCTCAATTTCTACTCCGGGGTATATTGAACCGCGCACCTCTACATATGCTTGATCGTTGGTGTCGATTCTGGGAAGGAATGTGGGTATTTTAGCGGTAATCTCGGAGCGTTTTTCTATCAGACTTTGGATGTACGCACGTATCTTATCTGACGGCTCATCCTTAATCATTTCTTCGGCCTTCATAAGATTAACGGCGATGTGCTTAAGCTGCTCATTGGCTCGATCAAGTTCTTGCTGTACGATAAAATCGGTACCGCAACGTAAATACGTTTTTGCCCCGCGCGGGCTTCCAATATCAAGGGCCTGAACTCCGCCAATAACGATGCACTCGCAACCGACGAGTTTCCCGGTGTCTCCCATCTTGATCATACCCATGGTATACACTGTGGACTGGATAATGCTTCCGGAAACGAGTATATCGCCGCGTACGGCGACCCGGCAGTTTTGAATGTATTTCGCGGTCAAGTTACCACCGATGCGTAGCGCCCCGACCTTTTTCCCTTCTATGCCCGCCTGGACACTCATGTCCTTCTTGCACACAACCTCGGTTGTTACGTCCAATACCTCGCTCGAAATAATCGAGCCGCCTGAGTATACGCGAAATCCGTCGGCGATTTTTCCCTGAAGTATGACATCTCCGGGAAAGGCGATATTACCGGTATTAAAATCGACCCCTTTTTTAAGGAGCAGTACATCCTCAATAGAAATAACGCCCTTGCTGTCGATGGAAAGCCGTCCGCTTTTTCCGGCAAAAAATCCCTTTTCGTGACTTATCACATTTTTTCCGGCGGTGTATACCGGCAGGGTTTGAACGGGGTAAGGGACTTCTTCCCCGTAAATGTTCTTTCCGGGTTCCCCTGGAACCTCCGGGATAAACTTGGCTATGGGATCTTTTGCATGCACAATCGTAAAGGCGCTTAACTCATGCCAATCGATCTTTTCTGCTTCGCTGTCAATCTTTGGTGGTTTTTGCAGTAAGTCCTGGCGAATAAGATAGTGTTCCGGGATACCCGTAACCGGTGGGGTGCTTTGAGCAATCGTTACCTCTTTTACGGGTTTGTGGCTGGAGTTGGCGGCAAGAATTGACTCCTGGATGGCATCATGGAGAATTCCGGCTATTATTCCGTTTTCTTCAAGACGTTGAGAAACAAGCCCATAGGTTAAAAAAGAGCCACCAGTAGCCGGAGGATAAAAGGTCGCGGTTGCAACAAGAGCGCCGCCATGGACGGTTATCTCGGCATATCCATCTTTTGGATCTCCTTGCCGAATGTAGAGTATGGTGTTTTCTTGATTTTCTGTGCTTTTATCGTCCGCCACGCTTAGTCCCCCGTTACAGTATCGGATACTGCTTCCCTTGACATTACCGCTATCTTTATACATTATATATGTATAAATATTCAAACTTGGATGGCAGTAATCAGTGAAAGAACGAATGACGCGACTGAAAACAATCCGGAAACTCATTAAAACATACCGGATTGAATCCCAGGAAGCACTGCTCGGACACCTGTCGCGGGAAGGTTTTGCAGTTACCCAGGCAACCCTGTCGCGTGACCTGAAACTGCTTAAAGTTGGAAAACTGTCAGACGGTCACAATGGTTACGTATATACGCTCCCCGGGGATGAGGAGCGTCAAGAATCAGAGCAAACAGTTGTTCAGGATTTCTTGCGAGGATATATCTCCATAGATCATTCGGGAAACATGGTTGTTATCAAGACCTATTCAGGCCATTCAGACGTGGTCGCGGGGGCTATAGACTCCATGAATATGGACGAGGTCCTTGGAAGCATATCCGGAAGGGATAACTGTGTTTTTGTGTGCCTCAGAGAAGGTGTTACCGGGGATGATTTCTTGGAAACGCTCAAGCTTAAAATTCCTGAACTGGATGAATAAGCGGCTCTCCGCTTATTACCAGTTTTTTTTATCAACATACAACTACAGGAGATTCTCATGATTAACTGGAACAATCTTGATACCCTTAGCGCGTACAAGAAACTTTTATCACTTAAGGGACAGGTTCGCCTTGGCGAGGTATTGTCCGCCGCGCGGGTTTCCTCCTGCCAGGTACCGGTAGCTGCCGGTCTTACGTATAATTATGCAAGTAAACAGGTTAATGACCAGATCCTGACTGTGCTTCAGGAGCTTGCCGACGAGCAGGAATTGATTGCCAAGTACAAGGCTCTGTTATCAGGGGAGACAATCAATACCGGAGAGGGGAGAAAGGTCCTCCATCATCTGGCACGCGGTCAGCTTGTCGGTGATGTGGTATTTGAGGGGAAAAACCTTCGCTCCTTTTACCGGGAACAACAGGACAAGATCGCGGCCTTTGTTTCCAGGGTTCACAACGGGGAAATTACTGGAACCGGGGGAGAGCGCTTTACCACAGTAGTTCAAATTGGCATCGGTGGTTCCGATCTTGGTCCCCGTGCTATGTATCTCTCGCTCAATGAATGGGCGGTTCGCTCCGGCGTTAAGAAGATGGACGCAAAGTTTATTTCCAATGTCGATCCTGACGATGGTGCGGCCGTCATCGGTTCGTGCGATCTTGGTCGAACCCTGTTTATCCTGGTATCTAAAAGCGGCACCACCCAGGAGACCCTGGCCAATTATCAGCTGGTTAAATCCTGGGCTTTGGGAAAGGGAATAAAGAATTTCAAACTGGAGAAACAGATGCTGGCGGTAACCTCAAAGGAGAGTCCTCTGGCATCCTCCTCCGACTTTTTAACATCCTTCTATATAGACGATTACATAGGCGGCCGCTACTCCTCCACCAGTGCGGTAGGAGGGGTTATAATTTCCCTGGCCTACGGATTTGATATTTTTGATGAGCTTCTGGCTGGAGCTGCGGAATCAGATCAGGCAGCTCTTGGGGAGAGGGTAAGAGAAAATGCAGCCCTCCTGGATGCCTGTATCGGAGTGTACTACCGCAA
>JAFGIM010000154.1 GCA_016929605.1 Spirochaetales bacterium
AACCTGTCCCAAAACGGGTTCGTTTGTATTTCAGAAATGAGCGCCTCCCGCACCGAGTCTTCAGAAAGGACTGTATACAAATCAGGCTTAATGGATGGAGCTATTTCGATTGCTTTGATAAAGGATGCTTTTTCTAAAGGATTTGCCTGGACGTATGAACAGAATCCTGTTTCTTCCAGAACAGACAGAATTAATTCTTTTTTTGGGTGCTTTTGTGCGGTAGCTGCGGCTAAAGTCGCAATACCTACTTGAATTCCATGAAGTGTAGGTTTGTGCGCTATGCCATCATATGCGTGAGAAATAAGATGTTCGCTACCCGATGCAGGTCTGCTTGAGCCTGAAACCTCCATCGCAACACCACTCATTACCAAAGCGCCACATACTAGACGAAGAAATTCCAGATTATGAATTGACTTAACAGGAAAGTTAACCAGATTCTCTACAGATTGCAAACTGATCATAACAGCGAAGTCGTTAACAGCTTCTCCTTCTGCATGGTAGGCAAGTTTCCAATCCTGGACTGCAGTGTATTTGGAGAGAAGGTCTCCGATGCCAGAATAGGTTAACCGCTCTGGGGAGGCATCGATTACAGTGGTATCCATGATAACTCCATAAGGAATGGATGCCTTTAAGCTTTTACGCCGACCTGCAACGACAAGGCTTACTTGAGGGCTCCCAAAACCGTCGTTGGAGATTGAGGTAGGGACCGAGATTACTGGAATGTGTTGCAAGAAGGCTGCGTATTTTGCGGCGTCAATAGCCTTGCCCCCGCCCACCGCGACAATGGCATGTGTTTTTTGGGGTAACTTAAAAGCACTGGTGAGAACTTCTTCAACCAAGTTGTCGCGAACTGTTTCTTCGTGGACTGTTCGTATTTCTGAACTTTCCAGGCTAATAGCGATTTTTTCACCAACAAGTTCCTTCATGCCTTCTCCAAAATAGAGGGCAACACGAAAGAATCCAGCCTTGCGAAGATACTTGCCGATTTTGTTTATAGCGTTAGGTTTAATGCGCAAGAGTCCGGGAATATTTATTTCCATTACCATAGCTCCGGGTTGATATCTGCAACAGAGTCAAAAATATAATCAGGGCGGTAAGGAAAATCGCGTATCGATTCACGGGTGGAAACCCCCGAAAGGACCAAGCAGGTTTTCATGCCTGCTTCTAAACCGCCAACAATATCGGTATCCATACGATCACCGATCATAACGGTGTCTTCCGAGTGAACCATCAGTTTTTTTCTGGCAATCATCATCATCAGCGAGTTTGGCTTACCTATGACGTATGGTTTTTTTCCCGAAGCCGCCTCAACAGCTTTTAGGATGACACCAGCTGCAGGCTCAACTCCTTTTTCTACGGGATCGATCATATCTGGATTGGTTCCAATGAATTTAGCCCCGCCGCGGATTAAAGATGCGGCTTTGCTGATCATATCGAAGCTGAGCGAACTAGTTTTTCCCACGACAACATAATCGGGGTTGTGTTCGGTAATGCTAAAACCACGTTGATACAACTCGGTGGAAAGACCGGCCCCGCCCACTACGTATACGCTCCCTGCTGGTTTTTGGGTTGCCAGGAAGATTGCGGTGGCCATTGCAGAGGTAATAAAATTTTCTTCTGTAAGGCCGTCAATACCAAGAATGTTAAGCTTGCGTACAAGATCTATTGGGGTTTGCTCCGAGTTATTGGTTAAAAAAAGAAATTTTGTACCACTGGTAACAAGGCGGCTAACAAATTCCTTTGCGCCAGGAATGAGGGCTTTGCCTCTATAGATAACACCGTCCATATCTGAAATTACGCTGTATTGCGCCATGAGTACCTCTCTGGTGGAAGTATACCGGGACTGAACTACTCGTGCAATAAAGGGAGAAAGTCGGGTGGTATTGGGGTATTAAGATTCATGGACTGTCCGTTAAGGGGGTGCACAAACTGAATTGATAGGGCATGAAGCAAAATGCGAGGGATGGTTAGTGCCGGAAGAGAAGGAAGGGTCGTGGGGCCTCCATAGAGTGAATCTCCCAGGATTGGACATCCGGACTTGGAAAGATGTACACGAATTTGGTGGGTTCGCCCTGTTCGGGGCAAGGCTCTGATGAGTCCATAGCTTCCATAGTTGTGTGCTACAAAAAAGGAGGTAAAAGCCTCGTCCCCATTGTTGGTAACAGGGCCCCATTTTGCTTGAGCGCTTTTACTTGAAATGCGACCAAGATAGTCGTGGACCGTGAATTCGTCAGGCGGTGGTAATGTTGAATTCCACCATGAGAGGGCAATATATTCTTTTTGGATGGTATGTTCCGAAAACTGGGTAAAAAGTGATTTATTTGCGTCTCTTGTTTTAGTAAGAATGATTATTCCGGAGGTTTCTCTATCAAGGCGATGAAGCAAGCCGGCATAGGGGACGTTTCTGGAAGCAGTTTGACGATGCAGGTAGCGTTTTACCGCAGCCAGAAGATGATCGCGACCTTCAACAACAGTTGCTTCTGAGGGGAATCGAGGAGGCTTGTTTACTGCAATGATTGCATCATCTTCATAGATGATGGAGGATGCATCAAGTTCAAAGGTAATATCTCCAGGGTCTTTGTCTGAAAAGGCGCGAGAATCATCGATATCTATAGTGATACTGGCTCCGGGACGAACCAAGAGAGCAGGAACTGTAACTGTCTTGTTATCAACCCGAACCGTGCCGGCCGGGATAAGTCGGCGGATTTTAGATTTGGAAAGAGATGGAAGCGATAGAGAGGCAAGACGATTATTAAGCGTTGCATTGAGTACGTCTATTAGTCGGTAACGAGATTCTTGGGGAACGATAATGGTAACGCGGCGGCTGGCCATGGCGTATGGTACCAGCTCGCGGCGTTTAGATCAACGATATCTTGTTATCGAATGGCGCGGGTAAGGAGTTCGGTTTTGTCTGTTTGTTCCCAGGGGAACATATCTCGGCCAAAGTGTCCATACGACGCTGTTGCTTGATAGATAGGTCTACACAGATCAAGGGTTTTGATGATGCCGGCTGGTGTTAAATCGAAAACTTCCGTTACAGCTTTTACCAGTGCCGCTTCCTCAACCTTTCCTGTGCCAAAGGTTTCGACCATTACCGAAACAGGGAAGGGTACTCCAATGGCATAGGCAAGCTGGACTTCGCAACGTTCTGCCAGACCTGCGGCAACAAGATTTTTAGCTACATACCGGGCCATGTACGCGCCAGATCGATCTACTTTGGAGGGATCTTTGCCGGAAAAGGCTCCTCCTCCATGGCGTCCCATACCGCCATAGGTGTCCACGATAATCTTTCGGCCCGTTAATCCAGTGTCGCCAAAGGGGCCGCCTACAACAAAGCGACCGGTGGGATTGATAAAATACTTTGTTTGAGCGTCCAGAAGACCGGTAGGGGAAAGGATTGGTTTAACCACTTGGTCAATGATGGTTTCTTTGATGGTATTATGATCAATCTCTGGATCATGTTGATGGGAGATAACTACGGTGTCTATCCGGAGAGGTTTGTGGCCTTCGTATTCAATCGTAACCTGGCTTTTTGCATCGGGGCGTAACCAGGGAATAATACGGGATTTTCGTAGTGCAGTGGCTTTATGTAAAAGATCATGTGCGTACATGATGGGGGCTGGCATGAGTTGGGGAGTTTCGGTACAAGCAAAACCGAACATCATGCCCTGGTCTCCCGCGCCTTGTTGACCCTTGTATTCGTCCAACCCGGATCCAACAACGCCCTGATTAATGTCAGGCGACTGTGAATGGATCATATCAAGTACAGCCATAGAGTCACAATCCAGGCCATAGTCTGAATCTGTATAGCCGATATCCCGCGCAATAGTTCGGGCTACTTGTTGAACGTCAACATAGGTTGATGTAGTGATTTCTCCTCCAACAAGAACAAGAGCCGTGGAGGCAAAGGTCTCGCAGGCAACATGACTCGTTGGGTCTTCGCGTAAACAGGCATCAAGAATAGCGTCTGATATTTGATCGCAAAGCTTGTCGGGATGGCCTTCGCCGACTGACTCTGATGTAAAAAGGTGTCGTTTTGATTTCATTTGGTATCTCCCTTGCAATGTGGAATAAATACTAGTAGATTTTACTATACAAGAAAGCAATAATAAAAACCAGAAGGAGCGTTTGATGGCTTTATATAAGGCATACCCCAAAAAGGGAAAAACCTGCAAGGTAACCTTTGAATTGCCCGTAGAGGCTACGGTCGGCGTCTCCAAGGTTTCTTTGGCGGGTGATTTTAATAACTGGGATCCATCCTGTCATAGTCTTGCCCGTAACAAGGAAGGCTTGTTTTCGATAACGCTTGTGTTAGAACAGGGACGGGAGTATCAGTTCAGGTACTTGATGGACGAATCTCGATGGGAAAATGATTGGGCTGCGGACAAGTATTCCCCATCGCAATATGGTAATTGTGATAACTCTGTCGTTATTGTGTAGTATCAGAAACCTTTACAAAGGCTGTATCCAGTATTGATATCGAGTTTGTAAGACCAGGACTAACATACACCTTATTAGTATTGTCGATAAGAATTGCTTCTATGTCTGGGAATTTCTGTACAAGATCCAGACCTTTTTCCTGGCCCATAATAAATACCGAAGTTGATAAGGCATCGGCGATCATTGATGTTGAACCGATTATAGAGACTGAAAGAAGCTTGCTTTGAGCAGGGTAACCCGTTGCAGGATCGATAATATGGTGCCAGTGGTTTCCATTTTCTACAAAAAAGCGTTCGTGGATGCCCGAGGTAACAACTGTTTTTGAGATTACGGGTAAGCCCATAACAGGCCCCCCTCGAGTTATCCGGGGATCGCGAATCCCGATTTTCCAGGCTTGTCCCGGACTTTTATCTCCAAGGGTTAAAATGTTTCCACCAAGATCAATAATCCCTCGATGTACTCCCCGGGTTGATAAAAGGCGAGAAAGACCGTCGGCAGCATAACCCTTGGCGATGGCGCCAAGATCAAGACGCATGCCCTTTACGGGTAAATACACGGTGCCTGCCTCTGTATCTACCTGAACCATCTTCCATGAAACAAGAGCGCGAGCCTCGTCAATTTCTTCGTTAGAGGGGCGTCGTTCGTCTTCGGTCCCAATACCCCACAGCTTAACGAGAGGCCCGATGGTGGGATCAAAGGCTCCATTTGTCATACGGGCGATATCAAGCGCTGTTGTAAGAACTTCCAGGGTATAGGGATGAGCCACAACGGGTTTGACTCCAGCTTCCCGGTTTATAGCTTCTACATTACTATCTGAACGGTTGGCGCTAAGAACAAGTTCAAGTTCACTTAAATACGAAAAACACTCTGCATAAACATCTTTGGTTCCAGCTTGGCCCAGATTAATAGTGCAGGTTGTTCCAAGAACAAAAAAGGTTTGTTTGGGGACTGGTTTTGCGCACGAAAAAAAGGAAATGAGGGCGAACAGCATGATAATGCTGTTCGCCCTTAAAATTGAGTGTAGTGTTTTGAGGAACCGACTATTCGGTAAATTTGATGTGAAGTTCATCAAGTTGAGTTTGGTCAACAGAAGACGGACATTCGTCCATTGGGCTTTGGGCAAAACTGTTTTTGGGGAAGGCGATAACTTCCTTTATGGATGTTTCACCAGCCATAAGCATTACAAGACGATCCAGGCCGGGAGCAATACCGCCGTGGGGAGGCGCGCCGTACTTGAATGCTTCTGTTAGGAATCCGAACTTCTTTTGGCCTTCTTCCTCGCTGAATCCAACGATCTTAAAAATTCGTTTTTGAAGTTCCGGATCGTGGATTCGAATTGAGCCAGAGGCAAGTTCATACCCATTAAGGACAAGATCGTAAAGGTCTCCCTTTACGCTTCCAGGATCTGATTCAAGGGTCGCATGATACTGGGTCTGAGGCCAGGTAAACATATGATGAGCGGTATCCCATTTTGAAGCATCTTCATTCCATTCAAACATGGGGAAATCGATAATCCAAGCAAACTCAAAGGTTCCTTCCGCACAAAGATGTAGATCTTTTCCAAGCCGTGTTCGAACGGCACCCAGTGCGGTACAGGCAATTTTTGCTTTGGGGTCCGCTACAAAGAGGAGCAAGTCGCCATAGCGTGCGCCAAGCGTTGCGCATATCTGTTCGGCTTTTCCCTCAAAAAACTTGGAAATACCACCTTCAAGGATGGGTGCATCGGGATTTCCTCCTACCTTCATCCAGCCAAGGCCGCGGGCCTTGTAGATTTTGGCGGTGCTTTCAAGGTCTTCGATGAGCTTTCTGCTGTATTTTTCTGCGACACCAGGAACAACCAGTGCTTTGATTTTTCCACCGGCGCTCAAAGCATCCTTGAATGCCTGGAAGCTTCCTTCTTCCGCGAGGAAGGCCCCGTCTTGCATCTCCATACCAAAGCGAAGTTCGGGTTTGTCGGTTCCGTACAATTCGATTGAATCGTCGTAGGAAATTCGTCTAAAAGTGGCAGGAAGTTCCACATTCATTGTAGTGCGGAAGATATGACCCATCATTCCTTCGATAAGGGAGAGTACGTCGTCTCGAGAAACAAAGCTCATCTCGATATCAATTTGAGTGAACTCAGGCTGACGATCGCCTCGTGCATCCTCGTCGCGATAACAGCGTGCAATTTGGAAATAACGGTCGAAGCCCGAAACCATAAGCAACTGTTTATAGAGCTGGGGCGACTGGGGAAGAGCGTAGAACTGTCCAGGATATAATCGGGAGGGAACCAGATAGTCGCGGGCGCCTTCCGGGGTTGATTTGATAAATGTAGGAGTTTCTAGTTCAAGAAAATCTAGGTTGGTAAGGTATTGCCGGGTTGCGAAAGCGACCTTGGATCTGAGCGCCAGGTGATTTTGCATAGTTTGAGAGCGAAGGTCCAGGTAGCGATATTTAAGACGGAGTTCTTCGCTCGCGTTGGTTTTTTCGTCGATTACAAAAGGAAGCACCTCTGAACGGGAAAGGATGGTAATCTGTTTGGCAGATACCTCTATTTCGCCGGTGGCCATATCAGGGTTTATCATGGAATCCGGCCTGGTTCGGACAATGCCTTCTACAGCAAGGCAGTACTCCATTTTTAGCTCCGCAGCGATTGTCCTGAGGGCTTCTTCAGCGTCGGCATCGACCACAACCTGGGTAAGACCATAGCGGTCCCGAAGATTGATAAAAGAGATTCCACCGTGATCGCGTTTGCGATGCACCCATCCGTTTAATACAACTGTTTTTCCCTCATCAGCCTTGCGCAAGGCGCCGCAGGTGACGGTCCGTTTCATGATTTCCATGGGAGTGAGTATATCGGGAAGGATGATTCAATGACAAGGAGCTAACTATTTTGCATCCTTGGCAGGAGATACACTATACTCAAGGGCATGACCAGCGAAGACCTACGAGAAAAAAATGAACGAATAAAAAAATTGGTAATGACTCTTATTTGGCATTTAATGGGAGTTCTTATCGTTTTGGGAATAATCTTTCCAGTTTCTACCTATTTGGCCCTTAACTCCATTTTCCTTACGGAACAGATGGTAACGGCCAAGATGGCCCAGACTATGGTAAGTGATACAATAGCCACCAAGAAACGCTTGCTTTCTTTTGCGGCTGGAACTCGGTCGGTCAGGACAGCCAATTTTAGCGGTTTATTACAAGAAGAGTTGCGGGGCATACCGGAAAATGAGCTTCCGGAACTAAGAGGTTTGTTTCAGCATCTCCTTAACAGTTTTTCGTCTTTTCGGTTTTTTTCTTATTTAACCTACGATTCTGTACGTCCGTATGTAATTCATCCATACCAAACCCAGCTTGAGCTTACTCTTTCTGATTATCAGGCCGGATTTGCCTATAGAGAGTGGGCGCGAAAAACGCATGCCCGATATGAGGTATGGAATGGCACCGGTCCTATTGAACCCTATGTTTCTAACGCATTTTTGTCTAAGCCGGGACTTATTCCAGGGGTTTCTGTGTCTGTTACGGTAATCAATGATGATAAACAGCCAGTCGGGATTTTGTATGCAAATATTATTCTTGATAAATTATCGGATTTTGTAAGAAATCTGTCGTTTGGAAAAACCGGCAGGGTCTTTTTGGTAGATGCCGAGGGTTTTTTGTTGGCTCATCCGACTATTTCGGCAGGACGAGAGGTTGTTGATGAAGAGGGGAATAAAACCTGGGAATTACGGAGCGTTGCAGACCATCCTGTGGTAGCAAATGCCCTGCAGGGACGATTTAGTCCGGGTGTATTTAGACTTACCGGGGAAAGCAAAGCAGTGTTAGCGACCTGCCTTACCGTGCCAGATACTGGCTGGATTATTGTGGTTGAACAAGAAACTGCAGAAATTCTTAATCGCGTAAAATTATATTGGATTGTGGTAATTGTCCTTGTTTTTTTGACTATTGCTGTGTCGGCCGTTGTCTTTATTATGATAGCTCGAGAAACCGCGGAAACGACGCGGGAACATGACGAGCTTATCGTTATCTCCGAGACAGACCCCCTTACAGGACTTTTAAACCGAAGAAGTATGCTTAGCCGGATGGTTCAGTTTGTTCAGAATTATCAGGAAACTAAGCAACCCTTCGTAATTGCCTTGTTTGATATTGATGATTTTAAACTAGTAAACGATACGCATGGACATGTGTTTGGAGATCTTGTTTTACGGGAAATTGCCGCGCGTACTGCTTCGGTGCTGCGAGTTGATGATTTACTGTTCCGCTGGGGAGGAGAGGAGTTCCTAGTGGTGGTAAAAAATTGCAATTTATTGCGGGGAAAAGGTATCGCGGAAAAGATTCGGCGTGTAGTGGCAGATGCTCCTATTAGTGACGACCGGATTAGTATATCCATTACGGTTACCCTTGGTGTGTGTGAATACCAGGGTGGTTCAATAGATGCCCTGATTATTCATGCAGACGAGGCCTTGTATGAGGGTAAACGAACAGGGAAGAACCGCGTCGTGGGAGCAAGCTCGGACGCGGACCTTTTTTCTAGTATAGATTGATTACTGAGAGAAAATGAAGGGTAGTACCACCCAGGACAAATAAATGCCACAGGGGATGAGTCCATTTAATTTTTTTAAGGGAATAAATAATTGCCCCCGCGGTGTACACAACGCCCCCCAGAATTAAAAAGGACCAGCTTGCTCGGGTTATTGCCGCCTTGAGCGGGTCGGCCGCGAAGACAATAATCCAGCCCATCAAAATATAGGTGACAAGAGATACCACGCGGAGTTTGCTTCCAAATACGGCATAGAATGCTATACCTGCAAGGGCTAGCCCCCAGATTAAGAAAAACATCCACCAGCCCACGCTGTCCTTAAGAGCTGTAAGACAAAACGCAGTATAGGTGCCTGCAATAAGCACATAAATTGCCGAGTGATCCAAGCGTTCAAACACAGGGTAGGCCCTTGTTTTAAGCAGAGAATGATAAAGGGTGCTCATCAAATAGAGAAAAATTGACGAGAAACCAAAGATGGCAAAGGCAACCACATAAATGGTGGTTTGCCCTTCGGGAGCGAAAAAGATAGCGTGAACGACAAGAATTACTAGCGCGGCGATAGATAGGAAAACCCCTACTCCGTGTGTAATAGCGTTAGCGATCTCTTCGCAGAGGCGATAGGGTTTGGGTAATTTGTGCATACGTGCGTTACTTCCTTTTCCGAATAGACGCACAAGGCAAGAAAAAGGTTGCAGTGTGAACGAAGCTAATTATCCCTGTGAGGGAATTTGACGCCTAATTTCGTACAAGAGTATGCCCGCAGCCACAGAAACGTTTAAACTGTCGAGTTTTCCGCTAGTTGGGATTGAAACGATGTGATCGCATCTTTCCCGGATAAGTCGGCCCATGCCTGTCCCTTCGCTTCCCATAATAATGAGACTCTTGTCGGCAAAGGGGGTTTCGGCAAGTTTTTGACCGCCCGCGTCTGCCCCATATACCCAGAATCCTGCTTCCTTGAGCTGATCAATAGCTCGAGTCAGGTTGACCGTGATTACAAGGGGAACCCAAGAGGATGCACCCGCGCTGGTTCTGGAGATTATTCCAAAGTCAGTGGCCCCACGGCGCTCGGGTAATATGACAAGGTCTATGGCGAATTGATCGGCGCTGCGAATTATGGCGCCAACGTTATGCGGGTCGGTTATAGAGTCCAAAACAAGAACAACAGCGCGCTCTTTTTTGGAAAGCAGGGCAAGATATTCATCAAAGTCCGGAGTTTTAAGCGCTTCTTCGTTAGCTAGAATCATTACAATGCCTCGGTGATCCCGGGCTGTTTCGCTTAAGTGTGCAGATAATGAATCTAGCTCTTGGTCCGTGGTTTGGGTACAGGGAATAGAGAGGTCTTGGGCTTGGGCCAAGATTTTTTTTACGCGCGGGCCTGCCTTGGCGTACTTGATGTGAATACCGGAAGGCTTGCCTTCTATGGCACGAAGCCCTTCTTCTATGGCATGAAAGCCGGTTAATACCCTCATAATACGTAGTCTTCGCCGTATTTAACGATCTGTATATTGGGAAAACCGCTGGTTTCCAGGTGGTCCTTAAAGACTATCTGTGCATCACTTTCTCCATGAACCAGATATATCTTTTTAAGATTGCTCGTATCCATTGCTTTAAGCCAGGCCGTTGCCTCTTCGTAGTCGGCATGGGCACTAAAAGCGTTGATCTGCGTCGTTTCGCATCTGACGGTGTGCCATTCACCCATGATGCGCACTTCAAGCTCTCGCTCCTGAAGCCTGCGGCCAAGGGTGTGATCGGCCATATACCCAACAAGCAGAAGATGGTTTCGCGCGTCGCCAACATTGTTTGCCAGATGATGAAGAATGCGGCCTGCTTCGCACATGCCGTCCGCGCTGATGATAATCATTGGTCCTTCAATCTTGTTGAGCGCCTTGGACTCATCTACGCTGGTAACAAAGCGCAGTTGATTAAAACCGAAGGGGTTTTTATGGTGCTTGATAAAGGCATCGTGGGTTGCCTGATCGTAACATTCGGGATGAACCTGAAAGATACTCGTAGCATTAACGGCCATGGGCGAATCGACATAAATGGGGAGTTCCGGAATACGCTTGGCGTCCACCAAGGTGTGGAAATAATACACCAGTTCCTGGGTTCGCTCGATAGCGAAGGATGGAATGATAATCTTGCCGTTAGTTTTAACGATTTTATTAACGACTTCGGCCAACATAGTTAGGGCATCGTCGGTAGATTCATGGCGACGGTCGCCGTAGGTACTTTCCAGAATCATGTAGTCCACGGGGGGAAGCAGGGCTGGGTCACGAATGATGGGTTTGCCCTTGCGACCAAGATCTCCGGTGTAGGCTATCTTGACTGTTTTTCCCTCTGCGTCGGTTGCGGTAATCAAGGCCATGGAGGATCCCAGGATGTGTCCTGCATCGTAAAACTCGAGAAGAACGTTCTGTGCTATCCATACCGGACGATTATAGGAAACGGTAACAATCTGATTTGTGGTCGCAATGGCGTCCATTTCTGTAAATAGAGGCCGCCAATCAAAGGTTTCACCCTTTCGAGCTGCCTTTTTTGAAAGGTATTCCGCATCGCGGGCCTGAATACGAGCCGAATCCATCATTATGATGTTGGCAAGATCTCGGGTGGCTGGGGTGGCATATATATTGCCGGTATAGCCATTAAGCCCCAGAAGAGGTAGCAGGCCTGAATGATCATAGTGCGCGTGGGTAAGAATTACTGCCTCAAGCTTGTCGGCCGGAACGTTGAATTCACGGTTTTTTCGGTCTGCTTCGGCGCGACGACCCTGAAAGGCCCCACAATCAATAAGGATCAATCGCCCGTCTATCTCGAGGACATGTTTGGAGCCGGTAACCTCTTCGGCCGCTCCCAGTGAATACAAAGAGATGCTCATAAAAAAAGGATATCCTTAATGGTGCTGTTCCGCAAGCAGAAACGGTGGTATAATCGGCCCACGAGGTGCGTTTTGTATACAAGGGAGATTTTACCGGCCCCTGAGTATCCGGTTGAAAATGGAAAGCCTGTTTTTGGGACCTTTCAAGGTCCATTTGGCCACTTTGATATACGGGGCATGAAACGACCATTCGGTAATTTGCCAATTCCGGAGCTGATAACCAATCGCCGGATTATGGGCATAATGAGGTTTCTTTTTTGCGATGATCGGCATATTGGCGAAATTGAACTGTTTGATGCAGGGTATTTTTCTTTTATGGAAACGACTTTGTGGAATCGTACTACCGGTAGGCGTATCGCTTATCGCCGGATTATTCCGCCCGGATTTATGAAAATGCCAATTGAATTTAGTAATAGTGTAACGTCCTGTCGCTCTCGCAGTCGCTTTACCCGCATTCATATGCGGTTACAAAAAAAGATAATCCATGCAGATTTTGACTTTTTGGGTTCTTGGGCCCGTCCGCCCTGTGAAGGCAGGTTTGAGATGGATCTGTCTGCTCCTGGCGCAGCAGATCTGTCTGCCGTTACACCATATAGGGTTCGACGCCGGTGTCAGGCAAGTTTTCAACAAACCGCAGCACTGCAAGGATGGATAGGTACGGGGTATGATGACTATCGCATCCCGCTATCTTCCGGCGTGGGTTTTTTTGATGTAAGAAAAGCGTATTTTTCATTGAGGACCAAGATGAGCCGAATGATTGGAATGGGACGCCTTGACGGAAAAATCGTTTCGTTTCAAATTGGTAATTCAGTTACCCGGGAAGATCTAAAGTACAACGATAATGTTCTTTTTGTGGATGGGACATCCTGGCCCCTGCCTCCGGTAAAAATTACCCGGCCATATGGTGTTGGAGGGGTTTGGATAATACAGGACACAGAAAGTATGGTAGACTTGACCTTTACACCCATTTCGGACAGTGCGCGTAAGCTAAGCGCCCTTGTCCTGCGCACCGACTATCATACGGTATATGGCACCTACGATGGCGTCCTCCTTACCGGAGATGGCACAGAGATTCGTCTTAAGGGGTATCCTGGAATTGGAAAAAAGATTCTGCTGCGTATCTAGGGTTTCTCTGGTAGCCTGCGCAGCCAATTAAGGAAAAAGTATGTCGGATTTGCAGATGCAGGGCTTTGGCGGTCTTCCCGCCGCGTCCGAGAAAGACTTGTTGGCGATGAATCAACTGATGTATGACAAGCAGTACCGCATCAAAGTTTCTCCCGGGCCCTTGCGAGTTGAAAAAACAGACAAGGTTAACCCCGAGTTTATTCAGTATATTCTTAATGATTATTTGGGGCATGTTCAAAAATGTGTTGCAGAGACTCGCAAAATGTTGCCCTACGAAGATCAAAAGTTTTTTTACGAAGCCTTTCATCAGCAGGATCCGGTAGGGTATTCTGCGATGCTCGCGATTTCTTCTTTTGATATACGCGCCCTTGGGGAGTTGTTGTCGCGTCTGCAGGCAAATCCTCGGGAGGTAACCGTCTCCCAGCTTTCTCCTTTTGTACGGCTTTTATATCGAATGTTGATTCGTTTTTATTATTTGGGAAGCCAGGGGATTTCCCGCTTGTATCGTTCGGTTCATTCATTGATTGTTCGTGAATTGGTCCCTGCCGACCCAGATTCCCTTAAGATGCATGTAACTGCAGCTATTACAGAGTGGGTGTATATTCTGGATTCAGTGTGTACCGGACTTTACCCGCTTCTTTTAAGGATGAGCTCTCCGGTAATGTTGACGATGCGCCAGCTTATGTATGATAACGGCTCCAAGGTTCTGGCCTGGCTTCAGATCGCGCCTTCCGAGGTTATCTTTCAAAAGGACTTGGCTCCGCTTGTTGCTGATGGGTCGGCCTCGGTACGTGTCGCGGAAAAAGAGCCCGAGGAAGATTTTTCTCTCCCGGATGAGGTTACGCAAGGGCTTGATATTCTTGAAACACTATTTCCAGAGGCTGGTTGGGATGATCTTGAAAGCATGCCGGATCTGTGCCCGTATTTTCAGCCAGTCTTACAGTTTCAAGATGCCTTTACCCAGCTTGCCCCAGATAATCCCCTGCATCAAACCATGATCTTTTTCTGGATTTTGGAGGAGCTGTTTCAAGGTTTACGCTTGATAAAATTTGAACCGTTGCCTGCGACCTCGGTTAAGGATGACGTAGAGGATATTAATCGCATTTTGGAAGACTGGATATTGTATCAGGAAAGCGTGTTCGACAAAAACTTTGCCGTGGAATTAAAATCGTATACTCACCAAATTTATACGCAACCTGATTTTCATAAATCGCCGTATGGGCGCAAGCTTCTTTCCAACATGTACACTCTGATAAAAACGATGTTCTTGCCGTATTTTGATATCAAGATGTATGGAACTACACGAGGGCCAAAAGATGACCGGTTGCCTCCCTTTTATGTTCGTGTTCGTCGGCTTAAGCGTCTGTTAAGCCGCTATGATGCGGCTATTGAGCTTGCTCCGGAGGGAAGTGACCAAAATCCGGAAGGAAGGGTGCCTGGTGTGGTTAATCCCTGGAGTCCGTATAAATTTGATATTGCAAATCCGGTGTCCAAACGACTTGATGCCCTGTGCGGTGGAAAGCACGCAAAGGGGCGGACAAACGCCTTGCTTATCCACTACACCCTTTCTATATTGAATGTGCTTGACTGGTGGATAAACAACAAGGATAGCTATGCATATACCATTCCTTGTGAGTACCTGTATCGAGTAATTGAGCCAGGGAGTGCGGTTCCTGCATTTGGCGTTACCCCGCGAACGGACGTGGATCAGATTTTTCAGAGGTCGCTTAAGGCGCGACTTTCTGGAGACTAAATCTGTCGTCCGTTGGTAAGTTTTTCGTTGAAGCGCTCTAGATCCTTGCCGGCAAGACCGGTTTCTTTTCCCTGAAGCAATGCCCTTAGGGCGGTGAGTTCCGCTTGCGAGAAATGAACGCCGTTCATTTGATGGCGTTCAAAGGATTCTGTAGCCAATGGCGCAACACGTTTGCAGATGTCGAGCATAACAAAGGCATAGTCGCGAATTTCTTTTTGGGCGTGTCCGTCGCATCTGAGCCTAAGAAAATGGAAGAGGTTATGTAAGTCTATTTGCCAATACCATTCGGTAAAGGTAGAAAGGGGAAGGTTTATTCTTGCCAGTTCTTTGGCAATGTTTTGCGAGATAAGGTCGCGATATCCGTCAAACACAAACTTTTGTTGGTTCTCCAAGGTAGTTCTAACTTCTTGAACAAGGGCTGCAGGCGGGGCTTCGGTTGCTCTGCCTTGTTTGTTATCGGTGCTTTGGAAGGCTACGTCTGTCTCCGCGGGTATATAGCACTCGTC
Organism: Spirochaetales bacterium; assembly: GCA_016929605.1. Taxonomy (GTDB): domain Bacteria; phylum Spirochaetota; class Spirochaetia; order Treponematales; family Treponemataceae; genus Teretinema. Next base: position 15,222 of record JAFGIM010000154.1, read on the forward strand.
CTTCATAACGGAATAGCGACCTGATATCTCGTTAACACGGGCGGTTCGGTGGCGAATCCACTGCCTGGCCACAAAGATGGGAAGTTTAATATGAAAGGTAAGGACAACCTGTTCAAAGGGGGAGGTATGTTCATTACGTAAGAGGTAGTCGATAAGAGCTCCGTCTTCGCGGACGGTTTTGGTGCCCTCTCCGTATGATACACGCGCTGATTGGACGATGCGGGAATCTCCGCCCATGTAGTCAACAAGCCGTACAAAGCCCTTGTCCAATACCGGGTATTCTTTGTCCAGGATTTCTTCTGCCGAAGGAACGATACAATGTGCCATGTGGGCAAGTATATACGTCATTGAGCGTTATCTCAAGGGAATCTTGACATCAAGTAGTGCTTTGCGCTATTGTAAAGAACATTTTTTTGGAGCGGTGTCCGAGCGGTTTAAGGAGGCGGTCTTGAAAACCGTTGTGCCGAAAGGTACCGGGGGTTCGAATCCCCCCTGC
>JAFGIM010000155.1 GCA_016929605.1 Spirochaetales bacterium
AGCCGTTGTAGCTCAGTTGGTAGAGCAATGGACTGAAAATCCATGTGTCGACAGTTCAATTCTGTCCGACGGCACAAAGAGCCCCTGTTAGGGGCTCTTTTTTTTTGAGCTTTGACTGTTCTTGTGATATGATGGCGTAAAGGGGCTTTTCTTGAAAACTGTCTTGCTATACGATTATGAACATGCCGACACGGTTAAGGTAATTCAGGACATTATCGAACGCAATGAGTGTGAAGTGCTTGCCTTTCAAACTGATTCCTCCTGGAAAGCCGATACCGTTACATCACCCCAACAATTGTTTCGAAATGCAAGTCATGTTCTTTTTGTCCATTCACCTGATCCTGAACATGAAGGCGCCCTTCTTTTTTATCTGGGTTATGCCCTTGGCCGTTCCATACGGGTGTTAGTGTTAAAAACGGGAGCGGAAAAACTAATTCCGGAACACTGTCACTACATGGTTACCCAGTTAAGCGCAGATACCTTTGAAGAGTTTTTCCAAACCGAAAAAACGCGTTTTTTTGAGGAAGATCGTAAGCGCCTTGCCCGCTCATACTTAATTGAAAAAGGCATTCCCTGTTTCGAAGAGAATTTCATCTCTGTAGTGATGGCTGGTGATTCAGAAAATGTTGAGCTTTTTCTTAAGGCAGGATTTAGCACTTCGATTACTGATGTACGGGGAAACCCATTATTATCCCTTGCCGTTCGCTCTCAATTCCCCGAGGTTGTTACTCAGCTCGTTGATGCACATGCAAATGTTAATCATGTTTCCCTCGATAGAGGATATTCCCCTTTGATGGATGCTGTTCAGAAAGGTGACGAGGTTATCTGTCGAATTTTGCTTGAACATGGAGCTGATCCAGACCTTAAAAGCAAGGATGGTCAAACAGCCCTGGTTATTGCAACCGGCCGGGGTGATATCAGTTTATGCCGTTTGCTATACGCTTCAGGGGCAAATCCAGATATTACTGATAATTTAGGGATGTCTGCACGAAAATACGCCGATCTCTTTAAAAACGCGGAATTGACGGAGCTTTTCAATACCCCGCGCACATGATACACTGACACGTATGAGATCGATTGTATTCACCGGAGGTGGTACTGGGGGGCATATTTTTCCAGGCCTCGCGGTCATAGAACAGCTGGATCGTCGTGAACATCAAATCCGATGGATTGGATCTTCAAGCGGTATAGATCGCTCCCTTGTTGAGTCTGCGGACATCTCTTTTTATGGAATCCCATCGGGTAAGCTCAGAAGATACGCAAGTCTAAAAAATTTTTTTGACCTGTTCAAAATCGTTGCCGGTTTTTTTTGTTCTCTTGTATTACTTATTCGTTTTAGGCCTGATGTATTATTTTCCAAGGGCGGTTTTGTAAGTGTACCTCCCTGTTTCGCATCTCGCTTATTGGGTATTCCCGTAATTACCCATGAATGCGATTTTTCTCCTGGTTTGGCAACTCGCCTTAACGCCCGTATTGCAAGCAAGATTCTTGTTTCATATCCTGAAACAGCACGTTTTTTTTCTGAAACCACCCGCGCACGAATTACGGTTACGGGAAACCCGGTACGATCAGCTTTTTATTCGGGAGATCCCGATGCTGGTCGCGCTTTTTTATCTTTTACAGACAATTCCCTTCCCATTATTTTTTTTCAGGGTGGAAGTCTAGGGGCAGTGCAGATAAATGATTTGGTTTTTGAATCCTTACCTTTGCTGTTACCGACATGTAATATAGTCCATCAAACCGGCCAGTCAACAGTATCTGGAGCGCCGCCTTGTACAGATCCCTTAGTTGCCCAACGGTATAGACCTTTTCCATTCATCCGCGGAGAAATGGCAGATGTTCTTGCCGCAAGTTATATAGTTGTATCACGGTCTGGTGCGAATACTATCTGGGAGTGCGCAGCTGCAGGAAAACCGATGATTTTAGTGCCTCTCGAAAAAGGTTCTTCCCGAGGCGACCAAGTTGAAAACGCATCGTATTTTCAGGAGCGGGGCGCTGCCTGTGTGCTTTCCGGTGACCAGGCCACAGCTGCCCAGTTAGTTACTCTTATACACAGCCTGGCCGACAACAGTCCCGCGTATCAAGTAATTCAAAAAGCATCTAGTGCCCTTGGTTCGCACCGGCCTTCGCAGATCATCGCGGATATTATCAGGGGATATGTACAATGACCTTAACTTCTTTTGATATTGTCTTGCTCATCTTGATGCTTTTTATGATTATTCGCTCATCGATTAAAGGTTTTGTTGCAGAATTTTTTTCCAAGGCAGCGGTGATTCTTGCCATTATGGCCGCGATACTCTTTTACCGCCCGCTATCCCCCTATGTGGCACGTATAAGCGGAGCCGATTCACTTACACAGATTATCTCCTTTTTGCTCCTGTTTCTTGTGGTATATCTTGTTGTCAAGCTAATACAACAGGTGGTTGGTAAAGCTTTTGAGGGTGAGTCCATGACTAATCTGGACAGGGCCTTAGGCTTTTTCCTGGGTATTGCAGAAGGTTTTTTACTTATTCTCTTTTTGTTGTTTATTATCAAGAGTCAGCATTTTATTGATCTGTCTTTTATTACCAGGGACAGTTTTTTTTCCCGAATATTTGAACCATTCCTCAGCGAGGGCAAGGGGATTCTCCCTCATCTTTTTCCGTTGGAGAGCATTTGAAAGCCAGGAGTAATCTGTATCATGTTTGAAAATCTTATCGATCAGGGAGTCTGCGATCTTTTACGCTCTGATATACAAAACAGCCGTCTGCCTCCGTCTATGCTTTTTTATGGACGTGAAGCTCAGGGAAAATTAACATGCGCACTGGAGGTAGCCCGTATTCTTTCGTGCGAGCGCACAGAGGCTCTATGGACGTGTGATTGTCCTTCGTGTGTCCTTCATCGCGCACTCTCTCATCCAGATCTTCTGATCATCGGTTCTCGCGATTGTACCAGTGAAATTCGCGCTGCCGGGGCAACATTCTTGTCAAAACCTCAAGCCTCAACTCGCTACCTCTTTCTACGATCTATCCGTAAACTAACGCTTCGCTTTAGTGGTCAAACGGTAAACACCGACGATGCACGATTCGCCCGAGCAATTCCACATCTTTCTGACATAGAAGAGTATCTTGAAGAAATCGATCCTTCCCGACCCATCGAAGGCGACACAACAAAACTTGAAAAGATAATTAAGGCTATTATCGACAAGTGTGAAAAACTGGAATCGGATTCATTACCTGAATCGATTCCAGTCTCACAAATTCGCAATGCTTCCACTTGGTCTCGTCTTGTTCCGTACGGAAAGCAAAAAGTGCTTATTGTAGATAACGCCGACCGCATGCAAGAAGGCGCTCGTAACGCATTTCTTAAAATACTAGAAGAGCCTCCAGAGCACATGGTGTTTGTACTAACTACTTCTCGGCGTGGAGCAATGTTGCCTACTATTCTTTCTAGGGTCAGAACCTATGCCTTTGTTGAACGACCAGATAAATCGCTCGCTCTTGTGGTATCACGGGTTTTTCATGATTCTTTACGAGACGGGGAAAACCTGGGTGATTTTTTTAACCGGTTTTTACCTGTTGATCCCGCCACTATTCGTCTTGCCGCAGCCTTGTTTCTTGATTATGTGCTCAGGCACGCTTTGGATAGGGGTAAGAGCTCTCCCCCTTGTTTGCCTTCGATACTGGAAGCAGATATTGGATCGAATGCCCGTGTTGAAGCCCTCTCTGGTATTATTTCTCTACTGCAAAAATGTCGTCCTCCGGTTATCTGGCGTCTCTTCCTCTCTTCTCTTACGGCCCTTTTACAGCGATCGATACGAACAGGACAGGCAACAGCCGCAGAGATAGCCGTGTATTCACAGTGGACCAGCTTGTTAGGCGAGTCTGTCTCTGCGGTTGATACCTATAATATTACTCCGCTTGCTACGCTTGAGCGACTTTCTGTGGCTATGGGGGATTCTCTTTGAGGGAGTTTATACGCCGCGCCTTACAAAAAACGTCTCGTATGAACAGTGAACAGATGCAAAGTCTGTTATCGCTCGTTACCGAGGAATATGAACTTCTTGATGCGGTACTCGATTCTCTTTCTACCGGGGTTATAGTCTGCGATTCATTTCACATAATGGTACAGAGCAATAAGGCTGCCGCTCGAATTCTTCCCATGGATACATACGAGAGTCAAGAGAGAGCAGTATGGACAACTATCAGGGATCCTGATATTGCTTTTTTTGTTGCACAGACGATTGAGGCCGAAGATACGGTAATGGCCCGCGAGTTTTCGATTCAGGATGGTCTTAACAGTAGGTATGTAAGTATATCTGTGATGCCTCTGGTAAGAAGTAAAAGTGTTCGTGGCACTATTATTACCATTGAAGATATTACCTCAAAAAAGAATGAGGAGTTAAAAAGCCGCAGGCTTGAAAGTTTAGCAAGCCTTACTAATCTGGCCGCTACTGTGGCCCATGAGATAAAAAATCCACTTGGGTCCATTAGTATTTATGTTCAGCTTTTACGAAAAACCCTGAACAAGATTGGTGTTACCGCAGAGGGAGAAGCGCAATCGTATCTCGATGTGGTGGATGAAGAGATCGAAAGGCTTAACAAGATAGTGGTGGACTTCCTTTTTGCTGTTCGCCCTTTTAATTTTGAGTTTGCTCCTCTTGATCTTAATGCCCTTGTCTCTTCTTTGGTAGATTTTTTTTCTACCGAATGTGAACAATCAGGTATTACTTTAACCGTAGAAACAGATCAAAGCTTACCACTGATTAATGGTGATGAACGTTTTCTAAGGCAGGTATTTACCAATCTGATAAAAAATTCGATGAACGCCTTGCCTGATGGAGGGGTCATTCGGTTTACTACTTCCCATACCGAGGAAATGGTTACTGTTAAGGTCAGCGATTCGGGTACCGGTATACCGGCTCAGGTTATCTCTCGGATTTTTGAACCATACTTTACTACCAAGGTTGATGGTACCGGTCTTGGTCTTACTATGGCCTATAAGGTGATAAAAGAACATTCAGGGGATATTCGAGTCCAGTCACAGCCCGAATTAGGTACAACCTTTACCGTCGATTTACCTGTCTTAAGAAAGGCACGCAAGATGATTGAATACGAGGAGCGCCAGTAATCATGAAATTTACCATTTTGGTTATTGATGACGAAAAAAATATTCGCACTGGTTTAAAGGCTGCGTTGGAAATGGATGGGTATGAGGTTTTACTTGCAAGCGACGGCAAGGAAGGTCTTGATATTGCCTTTACCAATGAGGTTGATCTTGTTATTACTGACTTGCGTATGCCAGGGGTTACGGGCGAAGAGGTGTTACGTAAAATAACCAGCGAGACCCCAGGCATTCCCGTTATTGTGCTAACCGGACACGGAACGGTGGAAAACGCGGTAGAGGCAATGCGATCAGGTGCCTACGATTTTCTTACCAAACCGCTTAATCTCGATCGTCTATCCCTCCTGGTCAAACGTGCCTTGCAAAACAGAGAACTGGTTATTCAGCATCGTGAACTTGAAAAAGAGCTGGGAGACAAAAAAAACTTTGAGAAAATAATTGGTAAAAGCCCGGTTATGCTAAAGGTTTTTGATGTAGTAAAAAGGGTCGCTCCTACCAAGGCCTCAATTTTAATAACAGGAGAAAGTGGTGTCGGCAAGGAACTCATCGCGGATGCCATTCATAACCTTTCAACCCGAAAGGATAATCCCTTTGTAAAGGTTCATTGCGCTGCTCTTGCAGAAACCCTTTTGGAAAGCGAGCTCTTTGGTCACGAAAAGGGAGCGTTCACTGGTGCTGTTTCACGGAAGCGTGGCCGATTCGAACTCGCTCATTCCGGTTCTGTTTTTCTTGACGAAATAGGGGAGATTGATCAATCGATTCAAATTAAACTATTGCGGGTTTTACAGGAAAAGAAATTTGAACGCGTTGGTGGCGAAGACACTCTGGAGGTTGACGTTCGTATTATTACGGCAACCAACAGGGATTTGGAAAAAGAAATCAGGGACGGTAACTTCCGCGAGGATTTATATTATCGTCTTAATGTAGTTACTATCCATGTTCCTCCCTTGCGAGAACGTAAAGACGATTTACCGTTAATGATCGCTTCGTTCATAAAGGAATTCGCGGAAGAAAATGGAAAAAAGATAGATGGGGTTGATGGAAAGGCGAGGGCAGCCCTATATGCGTATGACTGGCCGGGGAACGTACGGCAGCTGCGAAACTGCATCGAAAGCGCGGTTGTTATGACTTCAGGTCCCCTTATTACCCTTGACGATTTGCCTCCAACCATTCGCTCCAGCGACGAAAGTCCAGTCATTTCAATTCCCGTTGGTTATACGATGGCAGATGCCGAACGAGAGATATTACTTCAAACCCTTTCCTCCCTTAATGGCAACAAGAGTAAAACAGCCGAGGTCCTTGGTATTGGCCGAAAAACCCTTCACAGAAAACTGGATGAATGGGGAATAGAGAAAAAAATCGAGGAAACAGATGTTGAGGAAAGACCTAGCGAGGAATAATTTCGCCCGTTTCAAACCAGGTTTCGATTCGTCTATAGGAATTGGTTATTCGCACGCTGATTTGGGTGCATTCCTGCTGCTTGGTCGAGGTATTATGCATATCAGGATGATATTTTTTAAGGAGTCGCTTCCAGGAAGCCTTACATTCTTCAAGCGGGCTTCCTGCCGGGAGGGCAAGAATGCTAAAATCTTCAGAAAGCTCCGGCGGTATCTGTACCAGCTCAATCTTTTTTCGGCGAGAGGGAGGAGGCATTCGTTGTTTGGCGTTTCCCGCTTCTCGCGGTTTTCCGGTATGTGGTTCCCAGGTTTCAAAGGGATCTTCTTCTCCATCAAGGCGGTCTCTCAGGATATCCCCCAGTCGTTCGTACATACTGGCCATTATTTTCCTCCCAGTAAGGACTATACCGTCAAAAAAGAGCGAAAGGCAAGCGAACTGACTTGCAAAGTAAGTACCTCTTCGATAAAATTAGTTTACATTCAGGCATATTCAGGAGCAACCGTATGAAAATCAAGAAACGGCTTTTTGGCGTTCTGTCCAACGGACAGAAGGTATCTCTGTTTACGGTCTCCAGCCGGACAATGTCTTTTTCCGTAACAAATTATGGCTGTATTATCACCAGTATCATGGTGCCCGGCAAAGATGGAAGCATGGAAGATGTTGCCTTGGGCTATTCAACACTGGACGGGTATGTACATAACCCAGTTTTTTTTGGTTGTATCGTTGGGCGTTATGCTAATCGCATAGCCGGTGCCTCTTTTACTCTTGACGGAAAAATCCATCGACTAACTGCCAATGACGGGCCTAATTGCCTGCATTCAGGGCGTCCGGGGTATCATAAGATGGTCTGGGAAGCTACTCCTTTTTGCAAATCCTCCGAGGCGGGAGTCGTTTTTACCCGTATAAGCCCGGCGGGCGAGCAGGGCTTCCCGGGGAATTGCGATCTTAAGGTATCGTACAGTTTAACCGCAGACGATAATATCGTCATTAAGTACCTTGCCAGAACAGACGAAGCTTGCCCGGTTAATCTGACTAATCACACCTATTTTAATCTCTCTGGCGCCGGATCGGGAACTATACTCGATCACAGTGTGCAGCTTTTTGCCGATCACTATCTACCGGTGGATGCTCAGGCAATTCCCACAGGAGACCTTGCGCCAGTAGAAGGGACTCCCTTCGATTTCCGCACTCCCAAGGCTATCAGGCGAGATATAGAGGCCGTAACTGGAGGTTATGACCATAATTGGTGCGTTAACCGGGATGACTCCTCCTGCGCTCCCGTTGCCGGGGTGTATGAGCCACTTTCCGGCAGGGCGTTAACCGTCTATTCGACACAACCGGGTGTGCAGTTGTATACTGGCAATTTTCTAAACGGGGAAAAAGGAAAAAACGGAGATGTATATGGCAAGCATGCCGGTTTCTGCCTTGAAACACAGCATTATCCCGATTCTCCCAATCGACCTGCATTTCCTGATACCGTTATTCTTCCGGGAGAACGATATAATCACGAAACTATTTGGCACTTTGATTATAATTAGCAATTACTGACACGGTGATTTACACTATTTGGAAGGGGTTAATATGGACGTTCAATTACAGGAACTGGTTGACAGAATCAAAAAGGACGGGGTTGCCTCTGCTGATGCTGAAGCCTCTCGTATTCGCCAGGAAGCTCAGAAAGAAGCCGAGCACATACTTAAAAATGCAAAGGCTGAAGCAGAAAAAATGATACAAGAAGCGCAAAAGGATGCTGATCGACTAGAAAGCGCCGCGGTTTCTTCAATCAAGCAGTCAGGGCGTAATATCCTCATTTCCTTCAGGGATTCGGTAACTGCCGAGATTTCCACCCTTATTAAAAATGGTGTTTCTTCTGCTTTATCAGCAGATACCCTAAAGGAACTTGTTC
>JAFGIM010000156.1 GCA_016929605.1 Spirochaetales bacterium
AGCTGCCAAGAAGCCCGCAGCTGCCAAGAAGCCCGCAGCTGCCAAGAAGCCCGCAGCTGCCAAGAAGCCCGCAGCTGCCAAGAAGCCTGTAGCTGCCAAGAAGCCCGTAGCTAAAAAGCCCGCCGCCAAGAAGTAACCGGTTTTTTAGTATAATTGTACGAGCAAACAAGCCGGCCTGGAACTTCCAGACCGGCTTTTTCATATATAGGGCACTATCCAATTCACGTTGACAAACTAACCATCATTCTCTAGTATGGTAAGACTATGACTGCAAATGAACTTCGTTCCAGATATATTTCGTTTTTTACCAGTAAAGGACATGCAGAAATCTCCGGAAAATCTCTGATTCCAGAAAATGATCCTACTGTTTTGTTTACTACCGCTGGAATGCATCCGCTAGTTCCCTATTTGATGGGAGAAACACATCCTGCCGGTTCTCGACTTACCAACTATCAAAAATGTATACGCACTGGTGATATTGATTCTGTTGGAGACTCCAGTCATCTTACGTGTTTTGAAATGCTCGGCAACTGGTCTTTGGGTGATTATTTTAAGAAAGAGGCGATTGAATTCAGTTTTGAATTTTTAACCAGTCCTGCTTGTCTCGGCTTGCCGTTGGATTCTCTTTCAGTAACCGTATTCGAAGGTGAAGAGGGTGTACCTCGGGATGAAGAATCCGCAGCTATCTGGAAGGCTCTGGGCATACCCGCAGAACGTATCTATTTTTTGCCTCGTTCCGATAACTGGTGGGGACCTGCAGGCGAAACCGGGCCCTGTGGACCCGATACCGAAATGTTTGTAGACACAGGAAAATCTGCCTGTTCTGGCGATTGTAAACCTGGATGCCATTGCGGTAAGTACATCGAGATTTGGAACGACGTTTTTATGCAATACAACAAGCAAAAAGACGGATCCTATCAAAAGTTAACCCGAACCTGTGTTGATACTGGCATGGGTATTGAACGTACCGTTGCTATGCTTCAGGGGAAGAAATCTGTCTACGAGACAGAGATTTTTACGCCGCTTATCGCCTGTGTAGAAAAACTGACTGGAAAAATCTGGGGACAGAATGAACAGGATGATATTTCTATTCGTATAATCTGTGACCATGTTCGAGCCGCGACCTTTATTCTGGGTGATCCCAAGGCTGTTATGCCATCTAATGTTGGTGCTGGCTACGTATTGCGCCGTTTAATCAGACGGGCCCTGCGTCATGGCCGTAAACTCGGTATAGATGGTTCTTTTATGGCCGAACCTTCGTTGGTGGTTATTGGACAATACCGTCATGCATATCCGGAACTTGGTGAAAAAGAGTCTTCAATTCTTGAAGAACTTAAAAAAGAGGAACTGAAGTTCCTTGAGACCTTAAAAAAAGGAGAAGCAGAGTTCGAAAAGCTTCTACCTAATTTGCTCAAAAACCCTCAAAGGGTTATGTCCGGACGGCTTGCGTTTAAGTTGTACGATACCTATGGATTCCCCATCGAATTAACGGAAGAACTTGCACGCGAGGGTGGTTTGACGGTTAATCGGGAGGAATTTGACGAAGCCTTTAAAAAGCACCAGGAATTGTCTCGCGCTGGTAGCGAGCAAGTATTTAAAGGCGGTTTGGCTGATCATTCTGAGCAAACAACAGCGTATCACACAGCTACTCATTTATTGCAAAAAGCACTCAAGATGGTTCTTGGGGATCATGTTGGCCAAAAAGGTTCAAATATTACTGCCGAGAGGATGCGTTTTGATTTTACTCATTCGCAACCGATGACAGCAGATGAAATTGCCAGAGTTGAGCAGATTGTAAACGAACAGATTCGTCGGGATCTTCCGGTTACCATGGAAATAATGAGCCTTGATGAGGCAAAAAAATCCGGCGCTACAGCTTTGTTTGGCGAAAAATACGAAAGTTCGGTAAAAGTGTATACTATCGGAGATTTTTCAAAGGAAGTATGCGGAGGACCCCACGTGGAGCGAACTGGCGATATGGGTACTTTCCGTATTCAAAAAGAGCAATCCTCCTCGGCTGGTGTCAGGAGAATTAGGGCAGTATTGGAGAAATCCGGTTCGTAACTTCCCGCAACGACATGTGTTGTATAGTACGTAACATTCCAGCAGTGATTAAAGAAGGTAAGAGATGAAGCGTGTAGCGATTAGTGTAGCGTTAATGGTATTGACGATCGGTGTGCTTGTTGCACAGAGTGATTTACAGCCGATTGCGAATGTAAAATTACAAAAGACGGAACCGATTACCCTTAAACAACTTAAGGCCCGTGTTGAAGCGTATACTAAGGAACTTGGTCGCGACATGACGATCGAGGAAAAAAAGAAAGTTCTTGATACAATCATAAATGAACGCCTTGTTGTTCAGGCTGCGGAAAAGGAAGGCTTAAAGGTATCCGATTCCGAGGTAAACCAGAGCTTTGCCCAGATTATTTCTCAACAGGTTGGACGACAGGTTACCGAGATTGAATTCGCCCAGATGATTCGGGAAAAATCCGGCATGTCGCTTGACGATTATATGCGCGCGCAAAATGGAATGAATGTATCCGAGTACAAGGCTTTCTTGCGCAGTCAAATGATCGCTCAGCGCTATGTCATGTTAAAAAAGAAAGACGAAATTCAGAATACTCAGGCTCCAACAGATGCTGATATTCGCTCTTATTATGATGTGCATAAACAAAACTTCGTGCAGCCCGATATTGCGAAGCTGTTTTTGGTCATTGTTCCCAAGGGTGATTCAGTTTCTGCCGCCGAGACCAAGATACAAGATCTACGCAAACAGCTTGTCGATAAAGCTCCGTCCTTGGATGAGATTAAAAGTCGCTCTCAAGTAGCCAATTCAGGCTATCAAGCTGGTGATTTGTTTATAAATAAAAATGCCGAAGCTTCAAAAAAACTCGGTATTTCCATGGATGCACTCCTGAAAATTTTTGCTATGGAAGTCGGTCAGATTTCCGAGGTTAACGAAACCGCAACTGACTATCAATGCTTTACCGTGCTTGATAAGTATCCTGCAAAGATTCTTGATTTAAGCGATGTGGTAAAGCCTGGTACAACCGTAACCGTATATGAGTTTATTCGTGGTAACATGATTTCGCAGGTTCAAAATCGTGCAGTAGCCAATGCTCTTATGCAGATTATCAATGACTTGAGAAAGCCTGAAAATTTCCAGATTATGCGTAGCGACGCAGAAATGGAAAAAATCCTTTCCTGGTAATTCGATGGCAGGACGACGTAAAGGACGAATCATTGCCTTTCAGGCGCTATATGCCTGGGATGTTTCACGAAAATCACTTGAAGATCTGCTTAGATTCGATTGGGTAGATCAGGAAAAGCGGGATCGGCTTGGAGAAGAGGGTCTCGCATTTCCTCAATTGCTTATTTGCGGAACGATTGAACATATTGAAGAGATTGACCAGCAGATTGATTCCAATTTGACTAATTGGGATTTTGACCGGCTTAATCGAGTGGATTTAGCTATCCTTCGTATGAGCGTATATTCCCTTTTGTATCAAAGAGATCTTCACCCGTCAATTGTCATTGATGAGGCTATTGATATTTGCAAAGAATACGGAACAGATGAATCATATCGATTCGTTAACGCCGTATTGGATAGTATCAGAAAGAAAACGGCAGGGTCCGCCGGATCGTGAAACGGCATAGTTGCCTGTGCATACCAAGGTCCGGTTCTCTTGACTACGTAATCCAGCTTATATGTATTATTCTGTTAATAATAGCCACCTCTGGTTATTTTCTTTCGTGCGCAAAAAATGATAGTGAATCATTTTATCGGAGCATACAAGAAATTGATTCTCTGGTAAGCAATGGTCAACAATCTTCTGCGGCACGAAAGCTCAAATCACTTCGTAAAAAGGCCTCAAGCGCAAGTCAATGGCTTTCGTTGGTAAAAAGAGAGCGAAGTCTTGGTCGATTTGACCAGGCTACTGACACTCTATTAATGGGATTACAATCCATTCCATCGAGTGACACCCTTGCCGCTGTTCTGGTAGATACCCTGTGTGTGTCCGGACATACTGAAAAATCACTTGCCTATACCGATTCACTAACGTCTTCTCCCTTTGCTCTGGTTGCCACCTATGCAGTTCTTTCTTCTGCATCGGATCGAGGTAGCTATGAAGACGTTGATTCAAGGTATTTGTTACACGCATTTGACCTGACGGGAAGGTCAGTTTTTCTTACACACGCGATAACCCGCTACGCAGTTAGCGGAGATTATCCCAATGCTTGTTCTCTTGTCCTTTCACCCCGGTTTGAAAGAGTTACCGATTTTCCGGCCAAGAGCTATTTTTCCGCGATGCTTTGTTATGATGCCGGCTTGTTTGATCAAACCTATGCTATTCTTTCCAAACGCGAAGGCAGCAGAACCGTTGATGAAACTCTTCTTATGGCAGATTCTGCTGTCAGATCCAATAATATTACCAGCGCACAAACGCTATGGCTTTCTTTAGTTGATAGTGGCGCTGATACATCCCCTCTCCCCCTATATAACTTGGCTGCGAGTCTTGACCATGAATATGATCGAGCTCTGTATCTTGAGCGATGTGTGCAAGCCTTTCCTCTTTATTATCCAGCACTCGCACGTTTTTCCAGAACCTCGCTCTCCCTTGGGGATACTTCTACATTTGATAGTATACAACATGAACTTGATAACAAAGGCTTAACGAGCGGTAGAATGGAGCAGCTCAAGGTAACGGGTGTCTATGATACACAGCGAGCCGGGCGTTTATTGGATAATGCACTTGCCGAACAGGGTCAAAAGCCGGATGTTCGCATCTATCTAGAAAAATCCAGATTAGTGATGGCTCTGGATAAGGATGCCATCCGAACGGCAGCTGATCAGTGGAAATTATTAGAGCAGTATCCGCTCGATCCCTTAGCTCATGATTGGGCAATATGGTTTTTTCTGGATATTGGCGAGGAAGGTACCGCCTTTAGTCTAAATAATGGAAGGCCTGGTTCCCCACATCCGTTTTATCTTGCTGTAGAAAAAGCGTCTATTGGACAATTGGATCAGGCAATCTCCTTATTCTCTGAATGTAGTGCGGAAGGCGAAACCGCATGGATAGCGCTTGCAAACATCGGTGTCCTTGAGTACAAACAAAAAGAAAAAGCACGTGCTATTGAAACTCTTTCCCGGGCAGCTTCCATGTGTCCTGATCTGACCCAACAAAGCAGTATTCATACTCGAATTGCGGAGTACTTGATTGATATGCGACTTGAAGAGCGTGCAGAAAGTGTGCTCGGCTATGCACTTGAACTGGATCCCAGTAACTATCGTGCACGTACGCTTGTACGTTCACTTGAGGCCCGTAAATAAAAAAAGACCTGCTTTCCATCGAAAGCAAGTCTTTTTAGGACATCGTAAGGTTATTATTCAATAACTGCGATGATGTCGGCGGCTTTCAGTACGAGGTGATCTTCACCGTCGATTTTAACCTGAGTTCCCGCGTATTTTTCAAAGAGCACTTTCTGACCTGCTGCGACCTTAATCTTTTCTTTGTCGTCGCCAACGGCCACAACAATGGCAGTTTGAGTTTTTTCTTGAGCGGTATCCGGAATAATGATGCCGCCTGCTGTTTTGGCTTCAAGTTTATCTGCCTTAACAAGTACACGGTCTGCCAATGGTTTAAGTTTCATCGAGATCCTCCTGCAATTGAAATATACGAAGAATTGGCATGTAGGGTCAAGCAAAAAGAGCCAGTGATTAGTGTCCCATTTTGATACAGAAGAGAGGCCCGCTTACATGAGTGTATCATTTTGATACAAGGCATCAGGAGTGGCTTACCGTACCCAGTGTTACCCGCAATTTTTCTTTTCTTAATTTGTTGTAATACAAGGAATTAAAAAAAACACAAATGATTGAATACATCGTATATCTTGGCATGATTCTTGCTTAATTACTAAGTATATTGCGACAGTGTGGAGGTACGACTATGGTTAATTCAACGGTTAAAAGAAATAGTTTTGAGGATTCTGCTCTTTCGACATATCTTAAAGAAATAAATAGAATTCCGTTATTGGGCAGGGAAGAAGAGTATAACCTTGCTATATCTGCAGCCTCGGGGGATCAAAAAGCTAAAGACGCCCTTGTTAAGGCTAACCTGCGCTTTGTGGTAAATGTTGCAAAGAAGTATCAAAATCAGGGATTGCCCCTTATGGATCTGATAAGTGAAGGTAATATTGGTTTGATGAATGCTGTAGATCGTTTTGATGCCACCAAGGGCTTTCATTTTATCTCTTATGCAGTGTGGTGGATTCGTCAGGCAATACTAAAAGCTATTTGTGAAAAGTCCAGAATGATTCGGCTTCCCCTTAACAGGGCTAATGAGCTTGTGCAAATAGACAAAGCACGTAAGGAAGTGGTGAACAATCGAAGCGAAGAAATTGAGACACAGGGTATTGCAGACTTGTTGAATATGAGCACTTCCCACGTTAGGGATATTGTGAACATCTCGCGGGACATGGTGTCTTTGGATACGCCAGTTTCTTCGGAGCGCGAAAGTTCTTCCCTTGGTGACTTTATCGAGGATACTCGCTATTCACAGCCCGAAGATCTTGCCATTAACGCTTCTTTACGGGAAGACATTAACACCATACTGGACACCTTATCCAAGAAAGAATCTGATGTGTTGCGTTTGCGCTTTGGTTTGGATGGAGGGAAGGCGATGTCTCTTAAGGAAATTGGCGATCAGTTTAATTTGACTAAAGAGCGGATCAGGCAGATAGAGAAAAAAGCAATTAAGCGCCTGCAAAATCCGAGTCGAATGAATCGCCTGGAGGCATACGTAGCCTAGAGCCGGTTTACTGGATAGAAATAATACAGCGTATAGGATATACTTGGCCGCATGATACATGCGGCCATTTTTGATATGGATGG
>JAFGIM010000018.1 GCA_016929605.1 Spirochaetales bacterium
ATAAATGAGATGACCTTTGGTGTTAACTTGGTTGTCCATTAAAAATAAAAGATTGACATAACAAACAATAAGTAAGTATATTCTTGTAGATTATTGAACTTTGCCAAAGTTCAGCAGATTAAAGAATATTTTCCATGAATGCAGCACATTATGGGATTTAATTGTGAATAAAAAATTCCACATAATCTTACTTCTTGCCGCATTTTTAGCTCTATTTATTGGGAGCTTTGACTATGTTTACGGGCATGTCCATGAAAATCCAGTAAACATGCATTTATGCCCAATGTGTTCCGCTTACCAGACACTTATAATAGTTTTTTCCTTAAATGTTTTTCTCCTCTTCTTAAGAATTCTCAATATTGCTGGAACTATTTCCCCAGAAGAGTTTTCTTATTCCTCAGCAATTTTTGATACCTCGTGCTTACCAAGGTCTCCCCCATATCCTGCATAAGCTCTGTTCCATTTTAAAAAACCTAAACTATCGCACCAATTTGTGAATAGTATTGTAACTCCTATTCACGATTCTGTTTGCTTATGTACTATTTTAAAGGAGATTAAAGGTGAAAATCATGAATGCCAGCGAATTATTAGTTATTATTGTTATTCTTATAATCTTTCCCGCTGCAAGTTTTAGTCAAGAGAAAGAAGAAAAATCCCTCGAGTTGGAAGAAATGGTAATAACCGGCACCAAGACCGAAAAATTACTCATCGACGTCCCTGTCAGAACCGAGATTATTACAAGTGCTGGTATTGAGGCCAAGGGAGCAACTAACTTGTTTGAAGCGCTTGATGGGATGCCGGGTGTGCGTGTGGAACAACAGTGTTCGTATTGTAATTTCAGCATCGTACGAATGCAGGGATTGGAAGCCGGACATGTCCAGGTCCTGATTGACGGCCAGCCTACCTTTTCAGGTCTATCCGGCGTCTATGGACTCCAGCAGATCCCGGCGGCAAATATCGAGAGGATAGAGGTTGTGAAGGGAGCGGGATCGGCGCTTTATGGATCAAGCGCCATCGCCGGAGTAATCAACATATTAACTAAAACACCCACGAAAAAACCTGTTGCCGAAAGTACAGTGCAGTTCGGCGAGAAAGGGACAAATACTTACACCGTCAATGCGTCAACCAGCGTTGAGAATATGGACGTCATGTTCACCGCCCAGAAGAATACCGGCGATATTATCGACGAAAACAATGATTTCATCAGCGACCGGGTATGGACGGATAATATTACCTTAGGTCTCCGGGCAACTGCTCGGAACCTCGCGGGGAATGACCTGATCACCATCACCGCGAATACGATTGATGAAAGCCGGAAAGGTGGACTTCTGCAGCAAGCCGATCCTTCCGATCCAGCAAAGGTGATAAAGGATGTCTGGAAAAATCCATTCGGTGAGTCATCAGAGGCCATTGATACCAGACGCCAGGAGGCTACTGTCGGATACCGGAAAACGTTTAGCCAGGAAAATGAATTAGGGATTACCATTGCCTATAATAAGAATCGGCGCGACGCTACCAATGATGCCTTTTTGGGGGACTACATGGCAACCCACGATGATGTCTATCCTCCCACGTATCTCATGAAGCCGTATATCGCGGATGAGAACATCTATGTAACGGATCTCAGCTATTCACATCCGATCGGGAATCACCTGCTCCTGTCGGGATTCCAGTACCGAAGGGATGAGATGGAAGAGTCGGGGATGTACTGCATCATCGAAGATACGCCTGAACTCGGGCTGAATACAGGGGATACCTACCGGTCTCTCAGCGAGAAACACGCCGATGATTTTGGTGTATATGTACAGGACGAGATTTCCGTCCGTGAAGATGTGGAACTGGTGGGTGGTCTCCGGTATGATATCCATCATTCGGAAGATACATTCGCAGGTTCCGGAAAAGTGGCAGGCCTGGACATCCCAAGGGTCACCTACGATGAAAGCGCACTAAATCCGCGTGTTGCTGTAATGTATAGACCTACAGGGGCGCTCACTATTCGAAGCAGTATCGGGACTGGTTTCAGAGTCCCCTATACTTTTAGTGAGGACTTGCATCTTTGCAGCGGTTCTCCCAGAGTATTTAAACCCGGCGGGCTCAATCCGGAACGGTCCATCAGCTTCAATGTAGGCGTAGATTATGCGGCAGAAAAATACGTTGCAAGTGCCAATGTATTCCGAACCAACCTCGCAGACAAGATCGGTTTCGTCGATGCTCCGAGTGACCTGAAGAGCAGGGGGTACAGCTACATGTGGGACAATATTGGCGATGCTTATACCCAGGGGATAGAACTGGGGTTGCGGTCTCTTTTAGCAAAAAACTTCACGCTTGATCTCAATTTTACCTTAACGGATGCACAATATGGGGAAGAGCGAGAAGACTGGCTGGGAACACCGTATTCCAGTGAAAGCAAATATATTCCCCGTGTTCCCAGAACTGCCGGAAACCTCAAGCTCGAATACAATCCGAGCAATTGGAATGTCGTTCTTGACTGCCCCTATACCGGCAGCATGTATATCGATTATTTCAAGGATGGGGAAGCGCCAACAGAGATTAAGCATACCGATCCTTTTGTAGTGGTGAATGCCAGAATATCGAGGAAATTGTATAAGAACATCTCGGCCTATGTGGGCGCAAGAAACCTCTTCGATTATGTCCAGGAGGATAAACGCCCCGATGATGCTGCATTCATGTGGGCTCCGTATATAGGCAGGATTGGCTATGGTGGGATAAAAGTCACATGGGAATAAAACGAAAAAACGGAAGTTACTGCCGATGCTTAGAAAGATATTAGTGTTTGTATTTTTTTTATTTTTTGTGGTTTTCTCTCCTTTGATTCAGGGTGAAGAAGAACCTGCACCGGACACAACCCTAAATCCTGGTTACCGTACACGTTATCGGTTCCAATACCGTGGTGGTGAAGAACTACAACAGAACACAACCAAAACCCTTGAGGAACTGGTTGCTAAATGGGTTGATCTGCGCCGCGAACTGACTGAAGAAAAGGAAAGCTGGGAAGAAGAGAAAGCTCACCTGGAACAAGAACAGGATCTTCTTCATAAAGAACAGGAATCCCTTCAAAATGAGATTACCATTGCCCGGGAAGAATCACTTTCTATTGAGTCCAAGCGTTCAAGCCTGGTTATTCGGGAAAAAATCCTCAGTGAAACAGTTAATAATTGTCTCCCGGCACTTCAGGAAGCTGAAAAGGATTTGCGAGTGTGTCGGAAGGTGATACCTTCTTCGTTACTTTCGCCATCAGTGAAAAATGCTTTTGATCGTTTGCAAAATGGCTTGGACCAGTCATTCACGCAACGCTTACAGTTAATCGTGAGCCTCTGTGGAGAAATAGAGAGATTACAAAACAATGTTCATGTCGTCAAAGAGGTTTTTAATATTGAAGCCGGTTCATCGAGAGAAATGGATGTTGTCTATCTTGGATTGGCACGGGGATTTGCTGTATCTCAAGATAATGCCATAGCCGGAGTTGGTGTTCCTGCTGAAAACGGCTGGCAGTGGGAATGGAGAAATGAGATCGCTTCTGAAGTTCGTAAAGCGGTTGATTTCCACAGCCGAGACAAGACGGCTGATTTTGTTCATCTTCCGATGAGAGTTAAGGATATAAAATAAAGTAACAGACTGATTCAAAGGATAAAAGTTGTCATGCACAACCGAATCACGACATTGAAACTCATTTTCCTGGCTTTGCTGCCTATTATTCTAAATTTGTCATCAATCAGTATAGCAGCAGAAGAAACTACTGATATAGTTATCTTCATCAAAGAAATCGCAGATGATATTGAGTACTCCACATATGAACTAAACCAACTGCGTGAAAATGTGACCGCTGTAAGAAAACCTCTATCAAATGAAATAAGGGCTCTCGAAACAAACGTAACCTTGCTTCGGAAAAGAATCGAACAATTATCAACTGAAAATGAAAAGAAAGAATCGGAACTCACGTCGCTCGAAGATAAAGTATCCCGTTTAGAAAGTGAGATTGAGTTTGCCATATCGGTTTTAACCGAATACAGACGGGAAATGGAAACACGGATAAACATAGCAGAAACCCAGCTTTTCTTGGACGAATTAGGGGAAATTGATTTACTTTTATCTGGTGAGGATACCGATGCTTTATATGCGCTAGAGCCTCTGCTTAACATGGCATTTCGCAAAAACAAAGGCAATTTCGGTGGAACGAGGTTTTCTGGATATTGTCTCGACGAACAAGGAATTCAACATAGCGGCACCTTCGCAACTTTTGGGCCGATGACATACTTCGCAGCTCAAGATACCGATATCTCTGGTGTAGTGGTTACCCGGCTTGGCAGCAAAGAACCCTCGGTAATGTCAGATTTCACTTCTGATGAAAAAAGACAAATCACCACGTTAACTGACGGAAAAGAAGCGACTCCACCACTTGATGTTACCTTGGGCGATGCATATAAAATCCGTACTTCCCGGGAAAGCTGGTGGGAACATATTCGTAAAGGGGGTATTGTTATAATCCCTATTTTAGGAATCGGTTTTTTATGTGTAATAGTCATAATCTGGAAATTCTTCTCATTGTGTACTATCCGCACTGAAGTAGAACCGATTCTTGATACAATACTTGACCATATCCACGATAACGACATCCCGCAGGCGGAGATATTGGCTCGTTCATTAGGTGAACCATTGGCTCCTGTTATCCTTGAGGGGATTGAACATCGTGATGCTTCCAGAGAGCATATAGAGGAAATCTTGCATGAGCGTATCACAAGCGAAATACCGATGCTCGAACGTAATCTATCTGTACTGGCGGTCTGTGCTGCCGCCGCACCACTATTAGGTTTACTGGGCACAGTGATGGGTATGATGCACACATTTAAACTCATTACCATATTTGGAACAGGCGAAGCACAACTCCTTTCCAGCGGCATTTCCGAGGCTTTAATTACCACCCAGTACGGGTTGATAATAGCTGTTCCGACGCTCTTGGCTCACGCATACCTTTCGCGCCGCGTCCGTAAAATTATAGGAACATTGGAACAAACATCAATCAGGTTCATTAACGATATAAAAGTTCGAGGTAATAATAACCGATGATAGGGAATTTTGCCGAAGCATTGCATTACTGGACTGAGGGAGGACCCCTTCTTATTCCTCTGGCTTTCGTTTGCTTTGGGATCTGGGCATACTTCCTAAACTTACATCGCCGTCTAAAGAACGATCTATCCTCTCCCCAGGGGCTAGAGGATGAAATTGAGC
This sequence comes from Spirochaetales bacterium, assembly GCA_016929605.1. GTDB lineage: Bacteria > Spirochaetota > Spirochaetia > Treponematales > Treponemataceae > Teretinema. The sequence goes on from JAFGIM010000018.1 coordinate 5,248, forward strand.
ATCGGATTACAAACCATGAAACGATCGCGGAAATCTGTCAGTGGCTTTCCGGGTATAAGGGATTATTAGCACGTTCGACGGTCTACGTACTGATGAGAGTGAGCGAAGGGAAAAATTTTCGGGATGTCCTTTTTGAATGCAGACAAAGAGAATTATCTTTTTTTCAACGACAATTTCTCATTTTGACTGCTTTGGTAACCGCTGCTCCGTTATTGGGACTTTTGGGAACTGTTTTTGGTATGATTGACACGTTTTGGGCAGTCTCCCAATACGGTGTCGATACCGCAAACATGGTTGCAGGGGGGATCAGCCAAGCATTGATAACCACCCAGTTTGGACTTGTTACCGCTCTACCGGGTGTTTTTGGATTAATGCGATTAAAACAAATGTACCGGCAACTTGAGCTTCTCTTCATTTCGTATGAAAACCACCTGTCTTTTGCGTTGCGGAATACCTGAACCGGAGATAGTGTATTGTGAATCAATATAGTTACTACGATCAATTAACCGATCAAAGCCCCGAGATCAACATCGCACCACTGGTGGATATGGTGTTTCTCCTGCTGATTTTCTTTATCGTTACTACGGTTTTCGTAGAAGAGACAGGAGTCGATATCCAGAAGCCAGTAGCTGCCAGCGCTCAGAGTCTTGAAAAAATGAGTATTCTGCTAGCACTCACCCCGGACGGAAGGATTGTGTACGGAGGAAGGGAAGTAAGACTCAACGAACTGCGGGGATTGGTTGCCCGGATGTTACGTGAACAAGAAATGCCGGTAATTATATTAGCCGATGAAAATTCACGAAGCGGTGTTTTAGTCGATGTGATCGATGAATGTAAGTTGGCCGGTGCAAAGCAGGTGAGTATTGCAGCGGAACGAGAGTAAACAAATGCAAAAAAATAATAAGAAAAGATCATATAGCATAACACAAAATGAGCCTTTATGGTCGATACGCTCGATTATTCTCGCATTCCTATTCACTCTTTCAATGTATATACTTTTACCTTTTTCTGAGATGATACATACCGGTCAGAAAAAAGGTCCCGATATAACCATTCGCCAAGTTGATACTACTACATTAACACAACAACCACCCCCTCCACCAGAACAACCATCACCTCCAGAAACGAAATCAACAGATTCTGAAGCACCAAAACCACAACTCCAAACGTCACAACAGTTACACCCGTTACAAGTTGCGCTGAGCATGAATTTAGGAGATATAGGTGGCGATTTTAGTTTGGATCTTTTTATAGAACCAGATATCACTGAATCAGCATCTCAAACTAGTGTTGAAGAGATGATTTTCGAGGTGTCACAGGTGGATCAACCGCCAGAGCCATTGCTCACAGTCCCACCGATTTATCCTATGAATGCCTCCATGGCAGGAATAGAAGGTAAGGTAGAATTGGAATTTCTGGTTCAGACTGACGGAACAGTGAGCGATATCACCATAAAAAACGCATCACCACCAGGAGTATTTGAAAAAGCGGCGCTGCGGGCATTGAATCAATGGCGATTTAAACCGGGAACAAAAAACGGACAACCGGTCATAACCCGCGTTTATTTGCCCATGCGCTTTCAATTGGAGGACTCATGATACGTAAAACCATAAAATCCCCATGGAGCAGTACACTACCTTTAGGTATTTTTCTTATTATCATGCTTTTTCCGAATATCATTGCAGAAGCGAGAGATTCTGAAAACAGCACTCTCCAAAACCAGGAACCAACTGTTTCAACTCACGAGGCGAATCTTCTTAAAAACGTATCAGAACTGGCTGAATCAGATATAGAAAAGGCAATCACGTTACTCTCTTCAGAAATCACCTCTGAATCGAGTGCCGCTCTTGATTTTGCCCTCGGGAACCTTAAATTTCAACAGGATCAACTGGAAGAAGCGGAAAACGATTTCAGAACTGCTCTTGAAAAACTTCCCGGTTTTTACCTAGCACGGATGAACTTAGTTAAAGTCCTTATCAGAGAAGAGAAGTTTACACAAGCTGTTGAAGCAATCCAACCGTTATTAACCAGTGGACAAGCAGATACCGAGACTTATACCCTTCTCGGATATATATCCCTGTCGCAGGGACGGGTAACAGTAGCGGAAACGGCATATCGACAGGCTTTGCTTCTAAACCCGGACGATTCCAATGTTTCATTAGGACTGGCAAAATGCCTGATGGAACAAGAACGGTATCACGAGACAATTAAACTTTTAGAAAATTTAGTTGAGAAGGAGCCGAACCGTTCTGAACTCTGGATTCTTATGGCAAATTCTTATCTGGCGATAGAGAATACTCAAAAAGCTGTGGTAAAACTGGAATCTGCGCGACGTTTAGGAATCCTATCCACCGAAGCTCTAGCTACTTTAGGAGATCTGTATTTAAATTCCCGTCAGCCTGAAGAAGCGTTAACTGCTTATAAAGAAGCTTTCTCTCATACCGCCTATTCTCCTGATAGATTACTCCGAGCAACTGAGGCATTTTTAATGATCCGCAAACCTGAGGAAGCGGATACCCTGTTAGAGCAAATTAAGGCAACTTTCCGGCAGAACACATCTTTCCTTAACAATGAACAATCTATCAAATTACTGCGATTAGAAGCTCAACAGGCGTATCTTTCTGGGAACAGGGAGGCTGCGGAAAAAGCATACAAGCATATACTTGAAAAGAATCCCCTTGATGGTGATGCCCTCCTTGCCATCGGAGATCTCCACCGTGAAGCCGGTGAAATGGAAGAGGCTATCATAAGCTATGAACGAGCCGCGAGAATTTCAGAGAAAAAAACAATAGCTCTCGTAAAACAGGCCCAGGTTGAGGTTGAGCGCGAACGATATGCCCAAGCAGTGGAACTTCTGCAGGAAGCACAGTCAATTGATCCCCAGCCCAATGTGGCACGATATCTTGAACAGATAAAAAGAATCTTGAAATAAGATGCCTTTAAAGGAGGACAAAACATGAGGAAAAAATTAATAACTATTTGCATACTATTATTTTTTGGCACTTTATTTTTTAAAGTTCAGCAAAGCCTGCCTAATACATCAAATTCAGATGCAGACGGTGCAAAATCATTAAATAAAATCGCCATCGCAGCGGTTGGCGATAGTGTGAATTCGGAGATAAGCATGATTGCGGGGAGGGCACCGTATTATCTCATATTTGACGGAAACGGTGTTTTCCTAAAGTCCATTAAAAATCCAAGCCAGAGTAGCGGACGTCGCTCCAGTTTGGGAGTGGTCAATCTTCTTCTGAAAGAGTCCTGCCAAACCGTGATTGCGGGAAATTTTGGTGGTAAAATGCAAAACCAATTAAAGGCGAATAAAATTGAATATTACGAGCACAAGGGTATTGTAATAAAAGTGGTGCAAAAATTCATAAAAAACCGGAGTAAAAATTTAAATGACCTCTACCCACCCAAAGGGGTGGGGTGTCACGTTGACTCACCTTTGCATGTTAATACTAAAGAATTTATTTGATTAGACTCATCCCCGAAGCAAGCATTAGGGAATTCAAGAATAATGATAATTTCTGTTACATTTTATTATTGACAGAGGACCGGAATATTATTAAGTTTATGCATTAATACTTAACCATAAAACAGAAGATGGCAAATCCAGATAAAACATCCCGGATATTCAAAATCCTTTCTGTTAATAC
>JAFGIM010000157.1 GCA_016929605.1 Spirochaetales bacterium
ATATGGCGCAGTAAAGGCGGACCCGCTGGTAAAACGGGTGTGCGGAGTTGCAGGCGAAAAACTGATGATGGTCGACGGGGTCTTGTATGCGCGCACAGAGGGTATGGACGATTATCGGCCAGTGTCAGAAGACGCTTCCTGGGCTACCTGGGATATTGCCTCCCTGCCCAGATCCCAGCTTGCCCTGGTTAAGAACGTTCCACTCTCTAAAGAGGCCTTTGATTTGGTTACTTCCGTTGAATCAAAAAGAGCTAATCTTGACCTGGAGGCGGCTAAGACCGACGCGATTGCCCTTGCCAATCGGTTTGACCTGCTTAAACCTTCCAAGGATTCTGCTTTTCTTCCCGAGGAAATTTTTAGTCCCGCTCGCATGGAGTTGCTTTCTCTTTTTCAATCTAATGACGATGTAACTCGCGTATTGCTTACCACTAATGGTGGCGGTCGCTGGTTTCGCGATTTTATGACATCCTGGACTCTCTCTTCAGATCGATCGAGCCTGTACGAAATAAGGGCAAGGAATCTTGATATCTTGATCAAATTGACTTTTGGTAAGCTGGTAGTACGCAATGCACAGTTGTTTTATGCTAACGCGACAGCCGAATCGTTTTCCGCGGATGAGGAGCGAAGGGCCCTGCTTGCTGAAGCAGATTCATGGCGACTGTATCTTGCGATTAACGATCAGCGAAATATGAACGAGTTCCCCAAAGATCAGGCAGATTTTATACCGGCAGACTGCTTTTTCCTGATGGGCGACAATCGCTTTAATTCACTCGATATGCGCCATTCTTACACGGTTAAGCTTTCGCGCCTGGATGCAAAAAATCCCTATTCAATAACCTATCGTTCAAACATCGATCCGCAATATATTCCAATAAACAGAATACTGGGGACTGCTGCCTTCCGGTTTTGGCCACCTTCGCGCATCGGCGTTCCGTAAGGAAAGCGTCCCTTAGCGTATTATTCTGTATCCATCCACACAGGCTTTTCAGTATTCTGCAAGGCCTGTGTTACTTCTTCTATCGAGCGCTCTACGATTTCCCGCGAAAGGGGGATCATCTCGCTAATAATCCAGCCCTTTTTTGTCCGCGTCAACATAAGTTTGTCTCGATGAAACCACACCGTTAACGGCTCTTTACCTGCATTGATTTCCTGTTCCAATTCTTCCTGACTTGTCTTGTCTCCGTCCGGCGGCATGGGAATCCAATAGTAAAAAGAGACCTCATACTCACAGAGTGTATCACCGGTTTTCTCGCCGGTAATGTTCAGATTGCTGATGCCGTAAATTGATTTATACTGAGCGGTCTTTGCGGTAAAAAAATCTTCCGGGCTGATTACAGACCATTTTCCTTCATAGTTTAACCTCATTCGTGATTGAACAAAGAGGGTTCTGGCAAAACTGATGTAGTCAAGATCATCATGTGCAACATAGGCATCGGCGGTTTGATGATCCAGGTTTGTTATCGCTTTATAAAAACCAAGGGCAACCTCTTTGCTCTCCATGCCTTCTGTAGTAGGCCCTGATAATTGCGCCGATACGATGGAGATGATCAAAAAAGTTACCACAGCACATCCTGCTATACTTGCAAGGATGACGTGACTGTATCGAGTCCAGAATTTTTTTCGCTCTATTCGGGCCGTATTCTTTTTTATGTAATCCTGCTTAAGACGCGCGGTATGTTGCTCTGTGTCTGCGCCATTGGGTGAGGCATCATGGAGCAGGGTACTATCTGGACCGTATGCGAGGAGTATATCCGGGGAAGCTGCGCAGGTTCGATCACATAAGTTGTTGATTGTCTGTGCAACTTGTTTTTTCAGGCGTGGTTCATGCAGTTCTATGGGAAGCATGATAACCTTGCGCATAAGAAAATTGATCAGGTCAGTATGAGGTATCTCTCCACGCTTACCGGTATACGGTGATTCTTGAAAGTCAAAAGCCTTGGTTCCTGAGAGTATCCGATAGGCAAGTAATCCAACCATAAGGGTAAAGTTACGATTGTCGGGAAGCGGATCAGGATAGGTCCAATAACCCCTCTCCTTGAGTACAACGGCTTCGCCCATTCCTTCCAGGCAAAGAGAGATAACCGAAGGGGGAAGAATCAAAACCGCCTGGTTTGGGGCCACCAGTATTCCTGCCGGGCCGGTGCGAGAAGCGGCAGTAATAGAGCGAGGATCTTTTATGATAAGGGAAATGGCAAAATGGAAGATACTCCAGGCTTGCTCTCGCGCAGAGGTCAAGATGGTATCTAACAGGCTTTCGCCCGTAAAGGCATCGCCCCAAAGATGGATGCTACCATCTCTCCCCTCGGATGAATAACTGCCTTCAAATCTCCATGGAGTGCTCTGTCCATGTTGATCAATCAGTAATCCTTCGTCATTCAGGGCGCTCTGCAATCGAGAGCGACCAAAAGATCGCTCATCCATCGCTGTGTTCAGGGCAAGGACTGTCTTACCCTGATGTTCTGTAGTTACGGTCAAGGTCATTGTTATCTCCCGGATGGAGAGTATAGGTAGCGAAAGAATTCCATGTCGGTAGAAAGCACTGCATCAAAGCTCGGTATCGTTGTTTTATACGATTCGATGCTTTTCCAAAACGCATAGAATTCAGGGTCCTTACTGTAGGAGTCTGCATAGATACGGGAAGCCTCAGCGTCGGCCTCTCCTTTAAGGCGTTCGGCATTATTATAAGCCGATGACAGGAGTGTCTTTCGCTCGTTTTCGAGTTTTCCCATCCATTCTGCCTTTTTTCCCTCTCCCGTGGACCTGAATGTTTGTGCAATCTGGTTCCGGTCTTTAATCATGCGGTTATAGACGCTTTCGGTTAGTTCATCC
>JAFGIM010000019.1 GCA_016929605.1 Spirochaetales bacterium
GCGTATTTGTCCGGTAAACTGTATGGGGTGTCCATTTTGTCGGACAAGGGTGAGCAGGTAAAGGCTATTGCCTCGGGTACTATTATTTCTACTGGTCCCTATCGAGGATTTGGACAAGTGGTATTTGTTCAATCAAAAACCGGGCATATATATGTATACGGTGGTTTGGAAGGGCTTTTGGCCAATCCTGGTCAAACGATTGCTTTTGGTGAGCAAATGGGCACACTGGGCTCAGATTCACTTTCTGGTAAACCGCAATTGTATTTTATGGTCTATAATAAGGATGTTCCCGTGGATCCTGCCAAGGCGCCCCGGGGGTATTAAGAAATATCTTAAGTAACAGGCGTGGACGAATGAAGCAAAAAACAGAAAGTAACACAAAGAAACCGTCAAAACGCCTGGTAAAGGCTACGCCTCTCGATGAAGAATCTCTGAATGATGAAGATATGTCTTTGGATGAAACAACTGGTGAAGACTCCCCTGTTGTATCTCCAAAATTAAAACGGGATACAACCGCGGAGTTTGATTCCAAGGAAAATGATCCCCTTGCATTATATCTTAAACAAATCTCCCGATATCCTCTTTTGACGATTACCGATGAACAGGAGATTGGACAAAAGATTCAAAAAATCAAACTTGCTGTGGTTTCTCTCAATGAAGCGTTTCTGGATCGTCCTTCCGATCCGGCTTTCCTCCGTGAATCCGGCAAACTGGAAGCTCAACTACGAGAGTTAAAAAACAGGATGATAACAGCTAATCTTCGTCTGGTTGTTTCGATTGCTAAAAATTATCAACATCGAGGACTTGGCCTTCTTGATTTGATTGACGAAGGAAATATTGGTTTGATTGAAGCGGTTGAACGCTTTGATTATACCCGTGGATGCCGATTTTCTACTTATGGAACCTGGTGGATTCGCCAGGCAATAATTAAAAGCCTTGCTGATAAGGGACGAATTATCCGAATTCCCATTCATATGCTCAATACCATCAGCAAGTGCTTTTTTGTCGCAAAGCAGCTTACTCAGGATCTTGGCCGCGATCCGAGTCCAGAGGAACTGTCCGAGTATCTTCAAATACCACCTAACAGAATTCGGGAGATTATGAATGTTTCTCAAGAAACAACAAGTCTTGATACCACTGTTGATGATGATAACAATACTCGTTTATCAGATTTAATTAGCGATGACTCTCTAATTGAACCCTTTGAACTTGTTTTTACGGCGACTTTACAAGAGACTATGGACGATGTACTTAGTCAATTAACAGAACGTGAAATGAATATTATTAAACTCAGGTTTGGATTAACGGATAAAGGGCCATTAACTCTTGAGGAAACCGGAAAGTTGTTGGGTATTACTCGTGAGCGCGTTAGGCAAATTCAGGGTAAGGCAATCGGTAAACTCAGAAACCACGAGGTATTACAGGCGCTCTACAAGGATTAAATCAGCTGCTTTTATTGCTCCTCAATCCAATCTTCTGATCCATCTTCTTCGTATATATCTTCTTCGGCTTTATGATGATTGATCAAATCTTTTGAAGGCGTTTCTGTTTGGATTGTATGCGGGACTGCGCATCCTTTCTCCAGGCAAAGCTTCTTAACACATACCAGAAATAATTCCATGCATACTCGAGCATCATCCTCGGCACGGTGAGCTTCAATGGCAGTAATCCCGAAATGCCGTGCAAGATCCTGTAAGGTGTATTTAGGAAGGCCCGGGAATAATTCTCGGGCAAGAATACGTGTATCAACAACTTTGTTAGTCAGTGCAGGCTTACCTGAGCGGGAGAGCTCTTCGTTAACAAAACTGATGTCAAAAGGTGCATTGTGTGCAATTAGCACTGAATTGCCGGCAAAACGGAGAAAGTCAGGGAACACTTCGGCTGCTGTGGGCTGACCGGCAAGCATTGCATCAGTGATACCGTTAATCCTGGATGCTTCTTCGGGCATGGGGCGTCCAGGATTGATCAAGGAATTAAACCGAGCTGCAATTCCAAGATTGTCAAAGCGTAATCCACCAATCTCTACGATCCTGTTTGATTTAGGATCAAGCCCTGTGGTTTCTGTATCGAAGGCCGTAAAGGTCCCCACTGTCCATATATCTGCCAGCCAGTCATATTGTCCCATGCTCAGTGTACCTATATCTCACCGAGCACAGCTCGAATATCAGCTTCGATAAGCGCAATTTTTGACGAAACCGCTTTTTTTACTTCCTCAAGGTCTTTACCACCCACGGGGAGGGGAGAGGAGATGTAAAATTTAATCTTTGGCTCGGTTCCGCTTGGACGAGCACTTACGACCGTTCCATCCTCCAGGAAAAACTGAAGAACGTTGCTTGAAGGCAAACCGCTCGGTTTTCGTACGGTGGGGGAGGAAGGATTATATACAATACCTTGTTCTATGTCCCTGATGCTTTGTACGGGAATTCCACCAAGACGAGCCAATCCTTCGTTTCTGAGTTTGCTCATCAGATTTTTCATGGTTTGTCCGCCACTAGCTCCGGGGAATGCCTTGCTGATAGCCCTTTCTTCAAAATAACCATGTTGGGTAAACAGCTCATTCAACCGGTCAAGGAGGCTCTTCCCCTGGCTTCGCCAATATAAAGTCATTTCGGCACAAAGGGCGGCGGCAGAAATACCGTCTTTGTCCCGAACTTCGGTCTCGATATTGTAACCATAGCTTTCTTCATACCCAAAAACATAGTTATGAGAGCCTTTTTCTTCAAAGGAGGCCATTACCGATGCGATCCACTTAAAGCCAGTAAGACATTCCACAGACTCAACTCCATAAGAAGCGGCAATACGGTCGCCCATTTGAGATGTTACTATGGATCTGATAATTGCGGGATTTGAAGGCATTGTATTAGTTTGTGTACGGGAAAGGCAAATATAATCGGTTAATAAAGCTCCCATCTGATTACCCGAAATAAGGACAAATCGTCCGTCCTTGCCGGGAATGGCACTTCCAAAGCGATCTGCATCGGGGTCAGTTGCCATTACAACATCAGCATGCTCCTTTTCAGCGAGTTCTACTGCCATTTTTAACGCGGCGGCTTCTTCGGGATTAGGATAGGAGACCGTGCTAAATGAACCATCGGGTTGTTTTTGCTCCGGTACGGTAATCACCTGTAGGCCCAAGTCTCCAAGAACCTTTTCAACGTGCATGGCTCCGGTTCCATGGAGCGGGGTGTATACAATCTTTACTTCTTTAGCCTTCTCGCGAATTAGCTCGGGGCGGAAAAGTTTTGACTTGACCATTGCCCAGTATGGCTCATCAATCTCTTTATCGATAAGAACCAATTTACCCTGAGCAATGGCTTGTTCACGGGAAATGCTGTTAACGTTTTTAACCGCGTTTACCTCATCAATAATGCGGGTGTCGTGGGGTTCAGTTACCTGGGCGCCATCGTTCCAATACGCCTTGTATCCGTTGTACTGAGGTGGATTATGAGAAGCGGTTACGACAACCCCGGTATCGCATCCAAGGGTACGAATTGCAAAAGAAAGTTCAGGGGTTGGCCGAAGTGAGGTGAAAAGATAGGTTTTAAAACCATTAGCCGCAAATATACAGGCAGTCGCCTCTGCAAAAAGATCCGAATAACGGCGTGAATCGTATGCAACAACAGCGCTCAGGTTTCCCGATGCGTGTTTGTCGGGAAAGGTTTTAATAAAATAATTGGCAAGTCCCTGGGTAGCGCGGTTAATTACAAAGGTATTCATGCGGTTGGTTCCGCCACCAATAATACCTCTGAGTCCACCAGTTCCGAACTCTAAATTCTGGTAAAATCGATCTTCAAGTTCACTCATATTGTTGCTATCAAGAAGCGAGCGGATTTCGCTTGCGAATGTGTCGTTTTTTTCTTCAAGAAGATATTCTTTGGCGCGTGAAACGATAGTATCTGTATTCATGTGTTGTTACTCCTTTATCCATTCTTGACGATTATAGCGGATTTGTCTTACTTGAACAAGAACGCTATTTCCTATAATATCAGGGGTGATTCATTTTTTTGGAGGCAATATGACAATACCTGAGATGCTAAGTCAGAGCGCAATATTGACTTTTCTCGGATTGGGCGTTGTTTTCAGCTTTCTTATCATTCTCATAGGCTTTATGAAGCTCGTTGAAAGCTTTGTTAAGATTTCGGGCATAGATAAGAAGGATGGTAACGCATCTACCGCCGCGTCCCCCGCGGCATCGGTACCTGCCGGACAGGATTCAGCTGTTATCGCGGCCATCGCAGCCGCAGTCAGCGAAAAGCAGAAGAACTAAGGAGACCTTGAATGGCCAAGAAAGTATCAATTTCTGATCTCGTCCTTCGCGACGCTCATCAGTCCCTCCACGCAACTCGTATGACAACCGCGGATATGCTTCCCGCTTGTTCCATGCTCGATAAGATAGGCTATAAGAGTCTTGAGGCATGGGGTGGGGCAACCTTCGACTCATGTATCCGCTTTTTGAACGAAGATCCCTGGGATCGCCTTCGCTCGCTTCACAAAGCACTTCCCAATACTCCAATAATGATGCTCCTTAGAGGTCAGAATTTGCTCGGTTACCGCCACTACGCCGATGACGTCGTAGAAAAATTTGTGGAAGCCGCCGCAAACAACGGAGTAGGTGTTTTCCGTATTTTTGATGCACTTAACGATCCTCGAAACCTTAAATGTGCTGCTGATGCTGCCAAGAAAACTGGTAAACACGTTCAAATGGCTATTTCGTACGCTACCACCCCGTATCACACCAATGCTAAGTACGCAGAGCTTGCCAAGGCCTATGCCGATTTTGGCGCTGACTCAATCTGTATCAAGGATATGGCTGGTTTGCTTAAGCCCTATGATGCGTATGAACTGGTAAAGGCAATCAAAGCTAAGGTTGATATTCCCCTGCAAATTCATACCCATGCCACTACTGGTATGTCTGTAGCCACTCTGGTAAAAGCAGCGGAAGCAGGTGCTGAAGTGCTTGATACTGTTATTTCTTCCATGGCAATGGGAACCTCTCATAGCCCCACCGAAACCGTCGTAGAAATGCTTCATGGTACCGATATGGATACCGGTCTTGATATTAAGGCTCTTCTCGAAATTGCCGCATATTTCCGCGATGTTCGAAAAAAATATGCAAAATTCGAATCAAGCTTCCTGGGTGCAGATACCCGTATCCTCGTATCGCAAGTTCCCGGTGGTATGCTTTCTAATCTTGAAAGCCAACTCAAGGAACAGGGCGCCGCAGATAAGATCGATGATGTTCTTAAAGAAATCCCGATCGTTCAAAAGGATTGCGGCTTTATTCCGCTCGTAACCCCCACCAGCCAGATTGTTGGAACACAGGCAGTATTCAATGTACTGTTTGGACGTTATGCCAAGCTCACCGGTGAAACCCGGGATTTGGTTACCGGCCGCTATGGTCAAACACCTGCTGAATGCAATCCTGAACTTGTTAAGAAAGCTTTGGCCGAAAATAAGATGGATGCTGTTGTAACCCAGCGCCCTGCAGATTTGATAGCAAACGAGTTTGAAAAGATGGCCGAAGAAGCTCATTCAAACGGTGCTGGTTCGAGTGTAGAAGATGTATTAACCTATGCTATGTTCCCCAAAGTCGCTCCCAAGTTCTTCAAAGAACGTGCTAACGGCCCGGTAACCTTTAACGCACCTGCCGAATCTTCTGCTAAGGGCGGAAACGGTGGCAGCTATGTTATTAACGTTAATGGTACCGACTACAATGTAGTTTCCGGACCCGCTGGCCAATCAATGACCGTCAATGTTAATGGAACAGCCTATTCAGTGGCATTTAAAGCCGCAGGATCTGCCGCTCCTGCTTCTCAGGCTCCTGTTGCCTCTGGAGGCGCTACCATTAACGCTCCTGTTGCCGGTACCTTGCTCAAGCATGTTGCACCCGCAGGAAGCCAAGTTAAAACTGGTCAGACCATCATTGTTATTGAATCCATGAAGATGGAGCTTGAAGTTAAGGCTACCGCTGATGGACCCGTAAACTATTCTGTACAACCTGGTTCACAGATTACTGCAGGTCAAGTTATTGCCACCATCGGTGGAGGTGCTTCGGTTGCCGCTCCTGCTGCTCCAATTGCCGCACCTGCTCCTGCAGCAGCCCCGGTTGCTACAGCTCCCTCCGGTGGAGTTGCAATTCCTTCTCCAGTAGCAGGAACGCTTCTTAAGCATGTTGCGCCTGCCGGTTCTACCATCTCCGTAGGTCAAACTATTATCATCATTGAATCGATGAAAATGGAACTGGAGATTAAGGCCACGGCTGCCGGTACAGTCCACTTCTTGGTGGCTCCCGGAACCCAGATTGCCGCCGGACAAATTCTTGCGGAAATCAAATAAGGAAGGGATGAACTATGTTAGGCACTAGTAAAAACAAGCGCCATATAGTGAATATTACCCTGGCGATCCTTGCGATCGCCCTGGTATATTCATTGGCAGGAACGGTATTTGCTTCTGATTCCTCTGTACCCAGACCTTCCATCTTTAATTTAGATGTAGAGATTCCCGGTTCAGAACATGTACCTACTATCTCCGTCACGGATTTTTTGGGTAATACCGTTGAAAATACCGGTATCAACGCAATTGTTAATGGATCAGAAGAGGTTCCTGACCTTGTAGATCCTTCAAAAGTTGATGTTGTCCCCGGTTGGCAGCGATTGATGATGATGGCCATAGGTTTTCTTATCATCTACCTGGGAGCAGCAAAGGGCTTTGAGCCCTTGCTTCTTATTCCGATTGGATTTGGTACGGTATTCGTAAACATACCCGGAGGCGGGATGTATGCGGAACACTCTGGAATGCTCAAGATTATTTATGACGCCGGTGTTGGAAATGAGTTTTTCCCGATGCTCATCTTTATGGGAATCGGTGCGATGACTGATTTCGGTCCGCTTATTGCCAATCCGAAAACAGCCATTCTTGGAGGTGCTGCACAATTGGGTGTATTTATTACCCTCTTTGGTGTTGCGGTTCTTAATCTTCTTCCCGGAATTGAGTACAATATGTTCGAAGCTGCCGCTATCGCCATCATCGGTGGTGCAGACGGTCCTACTTCGATCTATCTTTCCGGAAAACTTGCTCCACATATGATGGCCGTTATCGCGGTCGCGGCCTATTCGTATATGGCCCTTGTACCAATGATTCAACCTCCCATCATGAAGATGCTAACAAGCAAGAAGGAGCGATCCATACGAATGAAGCAACTTCGCCATGTATCACAGGCGGAGAAGATTCTTTTCCCCATCTCCTTACTCATCCTTTCCATTTTGCTTATTCCTACAGCAGCCCCGCTCATTGGTATGCTGGCGTTTGGAAACTTTGTTAAGGTAATTGGTGTAGTAGAGCGCATTTCCAAAACCATGGAGAATGAGCTACTGAATATCGTATCGATCCTGTTATCTCTTGGCGTTGGCTCTCAGATGACTCCGGAAAAGATCATGAATCCAAATGCGGTAGGTATTATCCTTCTTGGACTCTTGGCTTTCTGTGTCGCAACCGCCGGTGGCGTTATGATGGCTAAATTTATGAATTTGTTCCTTAAGGAAAAGATAAACCCGCTGATTGGTTCAGCTGGTGTATCCGCAGTTCCTATGGCTGCGCGTGTATCAAATAAGGTCGGTCTTGAGTATGATCCTTCTAACTTCCTTATTATGCACGCCATGGGACCTAATGTTGCTGGTGTTATCGGTACTGCAATTGCAGCCGGTGTGTTCATTGCAACGTATGGGGAAGCAGCAGCAAAGGTATTAACCTCTGTGGTTCACTAATAACGCAGAACCTGTTTTCTTTTAATGTATGGGCCATCCTTGCAAAAGGATGGCCTTTTTTTTATACTCGCTTATGCGTTGTACGATACAGTTCTTACCCATCATATGTGTTCTACTTGTTGTATCTTGCGATACATCTGTTGTTCGTTATACATCAGCAAAGCACATTCAAGAATATACTTCCTTAGAATGGGCTCGGCTTGAAGCAAAATCATTTCTTGATCAATTAACGCTACGCGAGAAGGCCTCCCAGGTCTTAATGACCGGTATTGATGGCAAAGACAGTTTCCCCGGTCATTTATATCGTCATTTTAACAACCTGATTCCCGGCTTTATTCTTTTGCTGGGCTATAATGTGACTACAAGTCCTCAAGGGGTTAAAGCGTATATTGATTCATGCCAACATGCCTTTTCGTCTCTTGGCTCTCGCCTTCCGGTTGTTTTTTCTTTGGACCATGAAGGGGGGACGGTATTTCGTACTGCATTGGTAACAAGTAATCTTCCTTCCCAGGCTTTTATTGCGCAAAATGCAACCATTACTCAAGCTGAAAAAGTATACTTTGCCTCTGGGCAGCAATTACGTGCTTTGGGAATTACCTTAAATCTTGCACCTGTTTCAGAGATTCCTATTGATGGAGATTCCTCGTTTATCAGTTCTCGCATCTTTAGTCCGGATGTACAACAATCTACCCGGTATTCTCTTGCTGCAATTCAATCGTATGCCCGTGCAGGTGTTCTCTGTGCCCCTAAACACTTTCCGGTTAGTCCAAAATTTGATCCGCATGATTCACCTGGTGTAGTTTCTATTTCTCCTGAAGATATAAACAGTCATTTTATTATACCTTTCCAGTCGTTGATTAGTAATGGTGTTCCAGCCTTGTTGGTTTCTCATGCAGTGGTCACCGCTATTGATGCAACGCTTCCTTTTTGTCTTTCGTCAAAAGGGGTAACAGGGTATTTACGAAATACCTTGGGATTTAATGGGTTGGTAATTACCGATGATATTTCCATGAAGGCTCTTACCTATAACGAAGCGCGCACCTCAAGAGATAACGCCTTACTCGCCCTTCGCGCTGGCTGTGATGTGGTGATGACGAGTGATACTGATATACGTCGTATTGTTGCAGCTATTGAACAAGAGGCGAGTAAAGATCCGTCTTTTCTTGATTCTTTGGATAAAGCAGTCCTGCGGATTCTTGCTTTTAAGATTCAAACAGGTATTCTTCCTACAGCACGAAAGAAAATGGGACAGTCAATGAATCAAGTTTCTACGATAAGTTATTTTGATTCAAATTTTTTTGCTTATGCTAAATTACAAGCACAGAGGCTCCTGGAGGAGATTCAATAATGAAAGAGAATAATACTGTATCTGAGTCAAGGATTATTTGGAGTAGTCCATCTGCTTTGGTTGCGTATAAAAACGCAGGGGAGATTTGCGAAGCGCTTGAGCCAGAATCTCGTGCTTCTCTGGTATCGATTATCCGCAATGAACTTGCCTTGTCTGGACATGTGGATCTTGAACAGGTAACTGCTGTTCACCGGATTGACAGACCGGTAACCGGCTGTACGCTCTTTGCTCTTACCGCTGAATCTGCATCTGCTTTGTCTCGTCAGTTTTCGCAAGGAACAATTCGAAAACGCTATCTAGCTATTGTTGAGCTCTCTTCATTTCTTACAGACACTCAATCAGGTAAGCTAGAGCATTGGATCCGGTTTGACTCAAAGACACAAAAATCGCGTATTCTACCTTTGTGCGAAACACCTCGATCCCCTGGATGGAAAAAAGCATCTCTTTCATGGCGATTGGCCGGGAAGGGTGATCATTATGCATTTTTAGAAATCGATCCACATACGGGTAGAACTCATCAGATTCGAGCTCAGTTGGCCTTTGAGGGAATACCGATAAAAGGAGATTTAAAATATGGGGCGCGTAGAAGCGAACGCTCTGGAGGAATTCGACTTCACGCGTATATGATACAGTTTACAGACATCTCCAGCGGGGAGCGAATAACAGTTCAATCTTCTTGTAGAAATCCAGATGCCTTATGGAGTGCCTTTCCTGGACTTGATTCTTAGCTTTGCTCAAAGGCTAGAGAGTCTCGCTCGTTATAGGGTTTCCTGTATAGACCTTCATATATTTGCATTACATCTTGCGAAGATAGATTCAAAAAGGTCATTCCATACGAAATCGCTTCTGATTCTTCATAGCGACGAACAACCTTTACCGAGCAGTTAACGGTTTTATCTCCCATCAGAACATCAACGGAAAACACCGATCCTTCTTTGATAGGTGTTCTAATTTCAGATCGGGGAAGGGAAATAAGTGTTCCTCCGGGACTCATGTCCAACACTTGAGCTTGATGACCGGGGGCTGCTTCAGATTTTTTTTCACCAGAAAAATAACCTGTTTGTTTTAAGTTAAAGGCAAGTATTCGGGAAAAATCCCATAGGTAATCAACCATGGAAACATCAAAGGATCCTCCCGATCGATCAGTTACATAGATATATCCAACTACATATTGATAATAGATGATGGGGCACCATATCTCAGATGAAATAC
>JAFGIM010000158.1 GCA_016929605.1 Spirochaetales bacterium
CTGGGAAAATTGGGAAAGCGTTATTGATTCTTCTGTCTGAAAGGCAGTAATGGTAGCCGACAGGCATCCACAGGATTGACGGTATATCTGGTTCGGTTTTTCAAGGGTTTCCTCGGGTATTGTTCCGCCCTTGATTCTCTGGATCAGTAACTCAACTGCTTTTTTCCCTTGTAGATAAATGGGTTGGCTCACCGTGGAAAGAGGCGGGGTTGCCGTGGCCGCGGACGAAACATCGTCAAAACCGGTAACGGCTATTTGATGTGGAACGGACAAGCCTTTTTCCCGTAATGCGTTAATCGCGCCAAAGGCCATGTTGTCGTTCGAGGCGACTATTGCCTGGGGCATCGCTCCTCCCCTGGAAATCCAATGCAGTACCGCCTCGTACCCTGAGTGGTCGTTAAAATCACCTTCATATACTATCGCCTCTTCATATATCAAGGAATTTTCTGTTAGGGCTTCTTGATACATTTTGCGGCGGCGATCTGCGTCGATATTTCCCTTGGGTCCACTGATAAACCCAATGCGGGTATATCCGTGATCGCGTATCAGGTGATTGACCATCTCCTTCATGCCCCGATCATTATCAACTAAAACGCGGGGGATACCAGGGACGGCAGGTCCAACGCTCACCGTCGGCACTACTGAATAACGAGAACAAAATGCGCTGAAGGTTTCGCGGGAACAATCGTTTCCCAGGGTTCCTCCACACAAAAGCAAGCCACTTGCTGTTGTGGGAGAAAACAACTCATAGGCGATGTTTCGGGATTTTTCAAAGGGATTCAAGGGGGAAAAATCCAGGGCACCTCCGGCGAAGGTGATTATTCTGACGCCAGCTTGTGTTGCCCCATCGGTAACACCAAGCCAGACAGCCTCTTGATACCCGCTAATCCCGGTAAGGGAATCAATAAAAAGCGCTAGGGTCATATAAAGCAGTCCTCCGGTTGTATATACACAGATATACCCTGAATGTACAAAAAGCGCTAGTCCAAAATCACTAAAATCTCTAATTTTCCGTTTGCTGTGACGCCAGGCGGGGAACTTTAACGGACAATTCTTTCCATATAAGGGGATCCTCCTGTCCGAGTCTCCAAAACGACACCGCGCGCACTCCCGCCACGCGGTACATCATGCTCCGCTGTACGATTGAGGCGGTATCTTCATAAAACACCTTAACCCGCACCGTTTCTTGATACTCAAACCAGGGAACTCCCTGACGGCGCTGTATATCCTGTATCGCTTTCTCTTTCAAAAGAGTATCCAGGGTAGAAAACTTGTAGGCTTTTGCTAGGCGATTATCTGTCCAGGACCTGCCATAAAACGGCATGCCCATTACTAATTTGCTTGTTCCAATCGCTTTTTTTGAATAGGTCGCTACTCTCCGGCACCAGTCCATGGACGCAACAGGTCCGGCGGCGCTCCCGCTCCAATGTTCGTCATAGGCCATCACAATAATTGTGTCGGCAACGCGGGCCAATTTTTTATAATCATACGCATCATCTTTAATCGCCTTAATCCTGGCAGGAACGGCAACGCTTAATATCTTGTCCTTTCCTATTCTTTCTTTTAGGTCCACAAGAAAACTTACAAAATGTGCTGCGTCCTCACGGGAGACAAGTTCAAAATCTATCTGTACACCATCATAGCCCTTACTTGCCAACACGATATCACCAAGCAATTGTTCGCGAACCGGATATGCCGGGTTCAGGCAAAAATGCGTGAGCGCCCGATTGGTCACTTCGGCCACAACCAGATGCTTTTTTCCGGGAAAGGAGGCCAGGGCCGCAGGATCGGGCACATCCACGAGCTTACCAAAACTGTTCATCGTTGCCCCAAAATAGCCAATGTCGCTTACCGGATACGATGTATCAAAAAATCGCTCTTCTCCCTTCATCAAGTACGCCCAAATCGAATCAAAGGCAACCGTGGCACTGAGAGGAAGGGACGAAAGTACAATCACTAAGGTAAAAAGGGAAAAGCATCTGACGCGGTTCATGACAACTCCTCGGGGTGTGTTGGCCAACTAATAGAGCCGGGGATCGATGAATACGCGGGGGTATTGCTATCCCCGCGTTGCCAGTTTTTTATTTATTCTTTAACAGTATCGATGGTCTTGGGCAGAACCAAATTGAGGGTTATCCCGACAACGGTCGCCAGGGCCACTCCGGCAAGCTGGAACTTAAGATCTTTTCCTATATTGAAGGCAAGGGTTCCTCCTCCTATACCAATTACCATAATAACCGAACTGATTGTCAAATTACGTTTGCACTTAAAGTCTACACCGCTTTCCACGATGGTGCGTAAACCGCTGGAGGCGATTATTCCGAACAGAAGCATGGAGATTCCACCCATTACCGGGGTTGGTATTGTTTGAATGATGGCGCCAACCTTGGTGATAAGCGAAAGGATGACGGCGATAACGGCAGCTCCGCCGATAACCCAAACTGAATACACCCGGGTAATAGCCATCACTCCGATATTCTCTCCGTAGGTGGTATTGGGCGGTCCTCCCCAAAATGCGGCCCAGGCAGTGGCAACACCATCTCCGAGCAAGGTGCGATGCAGGCCGGGTTTTTTGTAAAAATCCTCGCCAACAACTCGACTCGTTACCATAACATCGCCAAGGTGTTCGCAAATGGTGGCAAGGGATACCACAATAAAGGTCAAGGCAGCCATAAGATTAAACTTGGGAGCCATAAAGGTTGGCAGGCTAAACCAGGGGGCCTTTGCAACAGCATCAAAACTGATGAGTTTGTATGCAGGAAAAAACATCCCCATAATCAAGGTAAAAAGATACCCGGAGACAAGACCGATCAAAATCGGAATTACATTAAAAAATCCCTTAAAAAAGATCGTCGCAATAATCGCGACCAACAGGGTAAAGGCGGCGATCGAAAGGCGGACCAGACTATACACTCCGTCCGGGTCATTCATTGCCATACCCATTGCGGTAGGAGCCAGGTTAAGACCGATAACGATAATAACCGATCCGATGACTACGGGCGGAAGCACCCGATCAAGCCATGCGGTACCGGACACTTTGATGATTGCGGCAACAATCGCGTAAAACACACCCGCGGCAACGGCGCCGCCCAGGGCATATTCCATCCCGTATGCACCCCCGATTCCAATAAGGGCAGGGATAAAGGCAAAGGATGATCCAAGAAAGGCGGGCACCTTTGCACCGGTTATCAGGATATACAAGAGGGTTCCGCTTCCTGCGGTAAACAAGGCCGCGGAAGGGCTTAACCCGGTTAACATCGGCACCAACACCGTGGCACCGAACATAGCAAACACATGCTGAAAACTCAGCGGTATCCATCGCGTAAGAGCTGGGCGTTCATTAACGCCGATAATCGAATGAGACATCAGTGGTATTCCTCCGCTTGTCAGGATACCATGAGTACTGTGCCGGCGCAAATGGAATAATGAGGCAAAACGCCGTCTGTGTTACACGGCTCGGGGACGGGGAAAATCCGGTGCCGGAGAGTCAGGCTCGGGAGGAGCGTCAAGGAACCGAAGGGCAAGCTGTAGACGGCGCAGGGCAATGGCCAGGGCTTCCATCAATGGATAGCGTTTTCCTGCGGTGCCGGGATCTATGGCAATGGCACGGGCAGTGATGTCGCTCATCAGAGGCGGAGTTGCACCAAAGCGCTCTTGTAATTCGGCCGAGCTATACTGCCTTTTACGATGTTCTCCCCCGTCTTCTGCATTCTCAGGAAGAAATTTGCAGGGTTTCCATCGGCCCAAACCATCCTTACCCCGGTCGCCAGTATAGCCAAACAGGCGACAAATAAGGGCGCGACCGCCATAGACGGTGCAGTGATACGGGCTTTCAGGATCAAAAAAAGCGCACCCGCTATCGGGATCCGGACGGGGGGACACAAAACTTCCATCTAAGATAGAGAGAGCTCTCTCCTTTTGATGGTGGAGCATCCAGGCCGCAAGATAGAGGGCTTCTACCTCCATAACATCTGGTTCAAAATCGACACAACAGGATCCACACCCGCTTGGGCAATGAAAGGGGGTTACCTTTTTCCATTCAGTTTGCTCATCTTCTATACCGGTATATACGCTGTCCAATTCAGTGATCTGTTGATATATCGCCGTTCCCTTGAATACCGAAGCCTCTTGCATAGTAAAACCTCTTCCAAAACCGATGCGCAGTATAGCGAAAAAAATGCGTATCTGACTATACTCAAAGGATACAGCGCACTGACTATGGAGGTTGCTCTATGAAAAAATCACTGATTATGTGTACCGCTATCGCGGTATGTTTGTGGGCCCTGATGGGGTGTAGTCCAACGAAGGAAAACACCCGTGTACAAGCCGTTCAAAAGGCGGGAAAGATTATCCTGGGGACATCTGCCGATTATCCCCCGTACGAGTTTCATGCACAAATCGACGGCAAGGACACGATTGTCGGGTTTGATGTGGCTCTGGCCAACGAGATTGCCAAGGATCTTGGCGTTACTCTCGAGATCAAGGATATGGACTTTGACGGTCTTCTTGCCGCCCTTGCCTCAGGTAACGTCGATTTTGTTATTGCAGGGATGACGCCATCGGAAGAGCGGCGTATGAATGTCGATTTTTCCGATATCTATTATTTTGCCGAGCA
>JAFGIM010000159.1 GCA_016929605.1 Spirochaetales bacterium
GAGGTTCGCGGTAAAGACGGCGTCGGTGCTGTTATGGACAACATGGAACTCGAGCGCGAACGTGGAATTACCATCGCATCAGCCTCGACCCAGGTTCAGTGGAAGGATTACACGATAAACGTTATCGATACCCCCGGACACGTTGACTTTACCATCGAAGTTGAGCGCTCATTACGCGTTCTTGACGGCGCAATCCTCGTATTGTGCTCAGTTGGTGGTGTTCAATCCCAGTCAATTACGGTAGACCGTCAGCTCAAACGCTATCATGTCCCCCGTATTGCCTTTGTCAACAAATGCGACCGAACCGGCGCTAACCCCTTAAAAGTACGTATGCAGCTAAGGGAAAAACTCGGCTTGAATGCGTACATGGCCCAGCTTCCCATCGGTCTTGAAGACAAGCTCGAAGGTATTGTTGACCTGGTTACCATGAAGGCTGTGTACTTTGAAGGCGAAAGCGGAACCGAAATCCGCATTGCCGAAATCCCCGCACACCTTCAGGCAGACGCCCAAAAATACCGCGAAGAACTGGTAGACGCAGCCTCCATGTTCTCCGACGAACTTGCCGAAGCCTTCCTTGAAGGAACCGAAACCGAAGAGATGATCCATGCAGCTATCCGCAAGGGAACCCTTGCAGAACAGCTTGTTCCGGTTTTCTTGGGTTCAGCCTACAAGAATAAGGGCATTCAGTCCCTGCTCGACGGTGTTACCCGCTACCTTCCCGACCCCACCGAAGTCAAGAACTATGCTCTTGACCTCGATAAAAACGAAGAGCAGGTTCTCCTGTCTTGCGACGAAAAGTCCCCAATTGTTGCCCTGGGCTTTAAACTCGAAGACGGAAAATACGGTCAGCTTACCTATGTTCGTGTCTATCAAGGATCCCTTAAAAAGGGTGATGAACTGTATAACACCCGTGCACGCAAAAAATTCAAGGTTGGTCGTCTTGTTCGCATGAACTCAGCTACAATGGAAGACATTAACGAAGGTGTTCCTGGAGACATCGTTGCCTTGTTTGGTATTGAATGCGCCTCGGGAGATACCTTCTGCGGTGGCGGACTTAACTATGCCATGAGCTCAATGTTCGTTCCGAATCCAGTTATCGACCTGTCCATCACCCCCAAGGATAAAAAATCCTCGGATCAAATGGCCAAGGCCCTTAACCGCTTCACCAAAGAAGACCCCACCTTCCACTGTTTTGTTGATCCTGAATCAAATCAGACTATTATCCAGGGAATGGGAGAGCTTCACCTTGAAGTATATGTAGAGCGCATGAAGCGCGAATATAACTGCGAGGTAGAAACCGGTAAGCCCCAGGTAGCCTATCGGGAAGCGATTACCCAACGAGCAGACTTTAACTATACCCACAAGAAGCAAACCGGTGGTTCCGGACAATACGGTCGAGTTGCCGGATTTATGGAGCCTATTGAGGAAAAAGACTACGAGTTTGTTGACTCCATCAAGGGAGGATCAATCCCTAACGAGTACATTCCCTCGTGCGATAAGGGTTTCCGCGAATCCATGAAAAAGGGCGCTCTTATTGGCTTCCCAATCGTCGGAGTTCGCTGCACCATCAACGACGGTCAGTTCCACCCGGTTGACTCTTCGGATATCGCCTTCCAGCTCGCCTCTATTGGCGCGTTCCGTGAAGCGTATCTTAAGGCAAAACCTGCTATCCTTGAACCGATCATGAAGGTTTCCATCGAAGGACCCCAGGAATTCCAGGGAAATATCTTTGGACTTATCAATCAGCGCCGTGGTATAATCCTGTCGTCCACCGAAGACGACGCCTTTACCCGGGTTGATGCCGAAGTACCGCTGAGCGAAATGTTCGGCTTTTCAACCATCCTGCGCTCCTCTACCCAGGGCAAGGCAGAGTATTCAATGGAGTTTGCAAAATACGGCAAGGTCCCCCAGAGCGTTGGAGAAACGCTGATGAAAGAATACGAAGCCAAGCGCAAGGCAGAACAGAAATAAGGAGATAGCAATGGTAAAGCAGGATCTTATTGAGCGAAGCCCTGTCCGTAACTTTGAAAAGTCCCTTGGCGGGGGCGTCAAAGCTGGCGAGATTGGGGTAATTGTATCCAAAAAGGGTCTGGGAAAAACCTCGATCCTTGTTCAGCTCGGCATAGACAAACTGCTCCAGGGCAGTTCAGTCGTCCATGTCTCCTTTAACCAGCAGGCTTCTTATGTAATGACCTGGTATGAGGATATTTTTGGAGAGCTTGCCAAGAAAAAGAATTTGGATAAAGCTGCCGAAGTTCAGGAAGACCTGATCAGTAAGCGTATCGTTCTTAATTTTAATCAAGACTCGGTAAAAACCGCCCAGGTTATAAAAACCATCAAAGCGCTTGCAGAAGGTGGATCCAAGCCTGAAGCAATCATCATTGACGGATTTAACTTTTCCAAGGCGAATCCCGACAGCATGAAAGAAATGAAGGCCTTTGCCAAGGAAAGCGGAACTGTTATTTGGTACAGCGCAAACGCTGAATCAACCGACAAGGGTTTCCCTGCCGCACTTACACCCTTTAAGACCGATCTCGATGTAGTTCTCTATCTTGACCCCAAGAGTGATTGCATACAGATTCAGGTTCTTAAAGAGCACGACAAGGGTGATTATTCCACCGAACTCAAACTGGACGTAAAAACCCTTTTGATTGCGGAAAAATAACCACCAATCGTAACAAAGAAAACCGCCTGTATAGGCGGTTTTTTTTTGACTATACCGATAACTCATCTTTATATACCGCAATCCCCTTGCGCGAGCGATAAAGATACCGTATAGTAATCGAGTAAACCGGTTTAGCAGCATCAATAAAGGAGCATCCATGAAGGCACCACGATCGAGCGGCATTTTATTACATCCCACATCCTTACCGGGAACCCCGGGTATTGGTACTATTGGTTCACCAGCTTACCGTTTTATAGACTGGCTTTCTCTGGCCGGTCAAAGCCTGTGGCAAGTTCTTCCGCTCGGACCCACCGGCTATGGAGACTCCCCTTATGCCTCTTTTTCTACCTTTGCGGGGAATCCCCTGCTTATTGATCTACAGATGCTGCAGGACCAAGGCCTTCTTTCAGCGCAGGACACACAACTTCCTGAATACATACGCACAACAGGGCCTATCGACTTTGGATCGGTAGTATGGTGGAAAATCCCCTTACTTAAAAAAGCCGCAGCACACTTCCTTTCTACACAGGCGGGAAGCGATTACAACCAATTCATTAAAGAACAGGCATATTGGCTTGATGACTATGCTCTTTTTATGAATATCAAGGCATTTTACGATAAAAAGGCACAAGACGAGGGTCTCTCGGGCAAATTATGGCATAACTGGTGGCCACGAGCATTAGCCACTCGCGATAAAAAAGCCCTTTTACAATGGAAAGAGGAAAACAAGGCCGGAATAGAAGAAGAAAAAGCAATACAATACCTCTTTTATGGCCAATGGAAGGCCCTAAAACAGTATGCCCACAGCAAGGGAATCTCGATTATTGGAGATATACCCATATTTGTAGCAGCAGACTCAGCCGATGTCTGGGCAAACCAGAAGTATTTCCAGCTAACCGATACCGGAAGCCCCAAAGCTGTTGCCGGTGTTCCTCCCGACTATTTTAGCGAAACAGGACAATTATGGGGCAATCCCTTATACAATTGGAAAGCCCTTAAAAAAGATGGATATTCCTGGTGGCTTAAACGAATTACCGCAACCTTGTCCATGGTAGACTATGTTCGGGTAGATCACTTTCGGGGCTTTGAAGCCTATTGGTCGGTACCCGCAGAAGAAGCCACTGCAATCAATGGTCAATGGATACAAGGGCCCGACCATGACTTTTTTAAGACTATCAGGGCCTCTCTTGGAGAGCTACCAATTCTTGCCGAGGATCTTGGCGTTATTACCGACGGAGTACGTGCTCTTCGGGACGATTTCGGCTTCCCCGGCATGAAGGTTTTGCAGTTTGCCTTTGATGCCAACGAAGCAGGCCAAAATGGCTTTACCAACGCCTTTCTCCCCCATATGTATACTGCCAATTCAATTGTCTATACCGGCACTCACGATAACGATACCATGAAAGGATGGTTGGACAAGGCAGATATACGCGAGATAGATATGATCAAAGACTATCTAGGGGTTGAAGGAACTGACCTGGTTCGAGATCTGATCAGGGCGGCATTAATGTCTGTCGCGGTATTCGCGATTTTTCCCCTTCAGGATATATATGGCATCGGAAGTGAGGGGCGGATGAACGAGCCGTCCACGCTTGGCTCGAACTGGACCTGGCGAATCGACGAATCTATGTACAACCCCGATCAGGCTTCCTGGCTCAAGAGACTGTCCCGCTTATACGCACGAAACCTGGAACAGGCGTGATACTCACATCAATTCTTTTTGGGAAAAAGGTTCCTGAATAGACCACCAAGGGCGGCACGGGCAGGCTCGGAATTTTGTGAAAAGGCAAAGATACGTTCCTCTGAACCCGCTACCAGCAGAATATCCTGCTCTTCAAAGGTGTAGGAAGGATCGCTGATAAAGGCAAAATCACCACCATCCTTTTTTCTCATGGCAACTACGTTTAGGCCAAATTCCTTTCGCAAATTTGCCTCGATAAGCGTCTTTCCCAGACAATATTCATTAGCCTGAACCTCTGCCAGGGACAGGTTCTCGGATATAGGCATAAAGTTAAACAGTAAAGATGAAACCAGCATGGGCGTTATTCTCTTGGCAGCCTCGCGGTCGGGAAACACAATCCGGGTGGCCCCAAGCATAGATAACACCTCTCCATGTTCATCTGTTTGAGCCTTAACTATAATATCGCGAACACCCATTTTTTTTAGATAATTGGTAACCATAAGAGAAAGCTCAATTTTTCCACCCATATCAACCACAACTGCGTCGATATCGGCGGGAATAATCTTTGAAAGTGCCACTTCATTTATCGCGTCGGCAATATAGGCAGCTTTGGCCTGATCCTTGTATTTCTCGATTGTTTCTCTATCTTTATCGATAATGATCAATTCAGTGGTAATGGATAATAGTTCTTCCATCATGCGTAAGCCAAAGGACCCTAGTCCTATAATGGCAAATTGTTTCATCACAAGCCTCCTTATCCCACAATCACCCGTGCAGACGGATATTCAAAAAATCGCTCCCTATCGTTACGGAAAAAACCTAAAGCCATGGCAACCAAACCTATCCTTGCAATAAACATGGTTAAAATAATGACAGTCTTTCCCCAAAAAGACAATTGCCCTGTTATTCCCAAAGATAGTCCAACAGTACCAAAGGCAGAAAAGACCTCGTATATCACATCAAAGATTCTAAATACTCCAGCCGAGAGTGCCGTTGACTCGGTAATGACGAGAAGAGTAACAGAAAAGAATACGAGCATAAGACTCTTGGCAAAGATGCTAAATGAGCGTTCTATTAATTCAGAATTAATATTTCTTTTGCCAAGGTTAAGTCCTTTTAATTCGGTATTCCCTTTAAGCGCATACATGACCACAATCGCAAAGGTCGTTGTTTTTATTCCACCTGCAATTGATCCGGAAGATCCGCCAATAAACATAAAGATAAGGGAAAAAAGATGCGTTACCGGGGACCAAGCGGTTTGAGGTAGCACAGAAAAGCCCGCAGTTCTGGGCGTTACTGACTGAAAAAAAGAAAGCATTATCTTGTCAGGTAAGGAATATGGGCTCAAAGCTCTGGTATATTCTGCAAGAAAAGGAACCAAAAAACCTAGCACCAGTAATATGCACGTAACAGTAAGAGCTACAGAGCTATGAAAACTCAATCGCCCTCTTTTACGAGTAAGTACATGCCATATATCGGTAACAACAATAAAACCTATACCACCACTAACAATAAGAACCATCATTGTCCATAAAACCAGAGGCGAAGAGCGAAAGAGATAAAGACTTTCATCCTGCAAGGAAAATCCCGCGTTACAAAAGGCAGATACGGCATGGAAAAGAGAGGCAAAAAAAGGCCTTGTAAAACCGGCTTCCTTAAAAGGGCGATAGAGCACACAAGCTGCAGCAAGTTGCGTTACCAGGGTAAAGGTTACTATAGAGCGAAGTATTTTCCGGGGATTAGTTTCTACGTCATCGATAAAAAACTCGCGTACAACTCTCCTGTTTACCAAAGACATCTTCCGTTGTGGTATTACCACATATAAGGCGACAATGGTAATAATCCCCAAGCCACCCAATTCTATCAACAGCATGATAAAGAAAAAACCTGTATTGCTATATACACCCATTGATACGGTGGAAAGGCCGGTAACACAGACAGCCGACACTGCAGTAAATAACGCATCAACATAGTCAGGTTTACAGCCCCCCTTATATGCCACTGGAAGGGATAAGAGTAATGACCCCATAAGAGAGACGATAAAAAAGTAGGAAAACAATTGTATTTTATCTGTTGATAGCCTGACGTTCATGATGTGCGATTATAGCCTCTTTTTGCAGAGAATACTATATACTCATTAGTAGGAGTTTGCTTAGGTATGAAAACAGGATTAATTACTGTATTAGGAATACTTCTCTGTGGTGTAACTCATGGGCAACTTACAGCCGAAAAAAGCATTCTATGTGTGTATACAGAATACACGCCCGCCAATTATCTGGATAGTAACGGTAATCACACCGGATTTTTTGTGGAAATCGTGCGCGAGCTTTTTGAGCGTCGACTCAACACCCCCCTAACCTTTAAGATATATCCCTGGGCTCGCTGTCAAACAATGATTGAACATGGGGAAGCTGATTTCATCATGACCATTCCCACAGAAAGGCGTTTAGCATATTCCACATATATACCAACGCCAATCTGGATAAAGCAATACAGAATTGTTATGCTAACGGACAATCCCAAGAAATCAATCATTGAATTAATCGATTCCAGGGAATCACTTACAGCCAGCAAACTATTAGTGCTGTCGTATTTAGGAAACAACTGGTCAAAGGAACGACTCGAGGATATCGGTGTATCCGTAATCAATGCACCGACGGTAGATGGCATGTACAATATGTTGCTTGCCAAACGAGCGGATATTCTTGTTGAGGATACACTCCTTGCTCAAACATACATCAATACACACAAGCTTCAAGATCGATTGGTCATTACCAGCGGTATAATCGACGAAAGTCCATTTCATATTTTACTTAGCAAGAAATCCCCTCTGATGAAATCCTATTCAGACATTTCAGACGCTCTGTTACAAATGAAAGAAGACGGAACCATAGATCGTATCACTGCTTCTTTCATTACTAAATAGACCTTCATTTATGAAAACGGCCCACCTTGCGGTGAGCCGTTTTCATAAAAAAAAGCCTGGCAGCTACCTACTTTCCCACTCAAGAGCAGTATCATCGGCGTAAGAGAGCTTGACTTCCGTGTTCGA
>JAFGIM010000160.1 GCA_016929605.1 Spirochaetales bacterium
AAAATGATTCTCCGTTTTGCGCGCAGATATTCCGGATGTTCTGCAATACAGTGCGCTTTGTCCAAGATGCATAAGGGATGTCATCTGTATCAAAACACCCGACACAAATTCAGAAAAGGATTGAGGCTTAAAAAGACTTGAAGATGAGTCAATTATCTTTTCCAGACCCTTGCGATTATATTCGATAGTTAATAAATCACTAAAGCCCCGCAGAGCGGAAACCATTGTTACAAACAGCTTGTCCGCGGTAAGCTCCGTTTTAAGTTTGTAATCGTTGATGTCATAGTCAAGAATAACTTTTTTTTCTGGGGCTTGACCGGGTTGTCCAGTTCTTAGGACTATGCGAGTCATTTTGTTTTGTAGCTCATCCCGAATGTATTTGGCTATCCGTAACCCGCTGTCTTCTCTGCTCATCACCACATCAAGAAGGATTACCGCGAAATCAGGATTTTCTCTTATCAAGGTGCAGGCATCTTCTTCGGTATACGCGCTTTGTATATCGAGTGTTTTATTTTGAAAAGAAAAATTGCCCAGAATCATTTTGGTAATAAGATGAACGGATTCATCATCGTCTACAATCAATATTTTCCATGTGCCGGATCGCTGAGGTTGAGCCGTATCACTGTCGCAGGAAAAATGGAATTCATCGTTTTGATTACGCGTTGTACTCATTGTGTTTACTGATCTCCCGGGGTATGGTGATAATGAACTCGGTGCCTTTGCCAATCTCGCTTGTGCACTCTATGCTTCCCTGTAATTCCTTTTTAACCAAATTCTTTACAATACTCAAGCCAAGACCGCTTCCGCCAGAGTCGCCCCTGGTGGTAAAAAAAGGCGTAAAGGCTCGCGAGAGTACGCTCTCGCTCATTCCCCGCCCATTGTCGCGGAAACTGATACGCACTTCTGAGTTGATTTCTTTAGCGCTGATGACGATTAATCCCTTTTCATTATCGGTAAAAGCATGGATGAGTGCGTTGGAAATCAGGTTATTCAGAACCCGGGTTAAGGCTCCTGCTTTTACAGTTATCACAATAGAGCGCGGGCAGTCAATTTCAATTTTATGGCCTGTTTTGCGAATGTTTGGATGTAAGCCCGTTACTATCTGGTTAAGATATTCTTCAAGATTAAATGTACGCTCTGCATTCGTTTCTTGGTCTATGGACATTCGCTTTAACCCGGAAACCAGTTCTACTGTTTTTTCCAGATTGAGCATGACAAGGTCTGCTGCTTCCCGTTCGATGTGTAATTGTTGCTCAAATCCCGTTTTTGTTAAGGCGCCCTGTGTGAAGTTTTTTTTTGTTTCCTCGATAATATCTGTAAGATACGAGACGGCAGAAATACAGACACCCAAATTGGTGTTTAAATCATGAGTAACTGGTGCGACCAGTTTACCCATGGATGCCATTGTTTCGCTTGTAATGAGCATGCGATGCATGCGTTGCGCCTTTCGGTATACCATCCACAGCTTGACCGACACTACTACCGAGATAAGTGTGCTGATACTGGCCAGTAATACAAGCATAGCTATAGTGTGGTTCCCATTTTCCAGGCTGTCAAGTTTTTCCCTGGCAATCTTGGGCTTCTCGGCGTATGATTCACCTATGGCATATTCAAAACCCTAGGGAGGTGCACTATGAAGAAAAGGAATCCATTCTGGAGATGTACCGCTTTGTTTATGTGCGCGTGTGTCTTTGTTGCCTGTGCGCCAAAGGATACAAATGGTTCAAAAAAAACGGTAGAGGTAAGCTGGTGGCATATTAATTCTTCTATTCGCTCTCACCAAACCTTTCAGGATATTGCCGCAGACTATCATCTATTGTATCCGGGGGTAACTATCAGCGTTACAGCCCTGGAGAATATGGAGTATAAGCCAAAACTTGAGCTTGAGTTTGCCGCGGATGATCCCCCTGATATTTTTCATAGTTGGGGAGGGGGAGGGCTTGCAGAGTATGTTCGCAAGGGATATCTGCGAGACATTACCGATTGGGTGTTAAGCGATAAATGGGAGAGCAAGATTAATCCTGCTGCTTTGGAGCTGTTTAGCTATAAGGGACGGGTGTATGGATTTCCCCATGATCTTGGTGCTGTGGGATTTTGGTATAACAGCGCGCTTTTGGAAGGAGCCGGTTATCGTGAATTCCCCTCCGACTGGGATTCGTTACTCTCCTTGATGGAAGCCTTAAAGAAAAAAGGGGTGACCCCTGTATCTCTGGGTATCGCGGACCGCTGGCCGGTAATGTATTACTGGGTGTACCTTTCCATGAGAATAGGTGGAGATGATATTTTTAAGGATATTCTGGCAAGAAAGAGAGCCTTTACCGATCCGGCCATAATTACCGCTGGAAAGTTACTGCAGGATTTTAACAGGCGAGGTTTTTTTCAGTCAACCGCTATTGGAGATGATTTTCATGGCCAATCCAGGTACATGGGAGATGGTCTTTGCGCGATTCAGTTGATGGGGCAATGGGCTTTGGCATCGCAAGCGCAAACCTCAGAGCGGACGAATGAGCTGCATCCGGTAATGCGCTTTGCGCCCTTTCCCTCTGTGCAAGGAGGGAAGGGTAGTAGTAAGGCTGCGATGGGCGGCGCGAATGGATTTGTGATTGGCAAGAACGCACCGGACGCGGCGGTTAGTCTGCTTGAGTTTTTTACCAAGGCATCCAATCTCCAGCGATATTTTGATTCCTTTCCGGGAATTCCGACAACTCCAGGGGTTATCGTCCGCGAGAAAGGCTTATCCATGATTCATGATTACCTCAATGAAATAGACAGTTTTTGTCTGTATCCGGATCAGTTGTTTCCGCTCTCTGTAGGAACTGCGTTAAACGAAACCTCTGCAAGGATTCTTCTTGGGGAACTTACTCCGGAGGAGGGTGCGGCCTTGCTCGATGATGAATGGAATAGCTGGTATACGCGGAACGGTAGTAACTAATACTCAGCTTAGCTTATGGAGAGGAATGTGTATGGAAATTCTGAGTCCGGGATTTCCCTGATGAAACGAAATTGATCCTGAGAGTTTATTCACAATAAACGAGGTAAGGATAGAAAGGCCGAGTCCCATGTGATTTTTACCGCGTGCCGTGGTAAAAAAGGGCTCGGCAATTTTTTTCAGGTCCTCCGGAGAAACACCCTTGCCATTATCGGAAAAGGAGATATCTAGGCTGCTTTCGTGAATCCTGAATGATATTGTGATAGCGCTTGCCTGAGAATGTGCGCGACAATTTTCAAATAACTGATTCATTATTACTAAAAGATCGGTGTACCTGATATCAGGATTAGCTTTTTGATCCCATATTGTTTTACATTCAATTCCCGGTGTTTCACGAGCGGCAATGACGGGGATTTCTCTGGAAATAAACGTAGATAGCGGAAAGAGGGCTCCCTGCGTTTCCTGATTAACGCTGGATAATCGCTTGAAGGTGTCGATTTGCAGTTTCATTCTGTCCAGATTTCCTCGAATAAGGGAAAATCCATCCATGCTTTCTTTAAGTGAATGCCGTAATTCGTCGGAAGAAAAAGTACCCTTATCAAGATCCTGATTGATCGCCGCAATCTTGTCTTCCAGGAAGCTTGATGCGCTTACGCAGTTACCCAAAGGGGTATTAAGTTCGTGAGAAAGAGCGGCAACCATTTCGAACAAGGATTGCTGGAACTGAGCGCTTTCCAAAAAAACCTCTACCTCGCTTAAATGACTTTTGGTTGTAGCTAATTCCTCTCCTGTTCTTTGCGCCAGGCGGCGTAAGTAGCGATTAAGGCCATAGAGTTGAAAAACCAAAACACCAATTATGGTAAAGGTTATTCCAAGGACAATGAGCCTGAGCAGGAAAAAATCTCGTCTCAGTCGTTCAGATTGGTTTTCTATTTTGGTAAGGATACCATCCATGCGGGAGGAATAAAGTTGATCAAAAAGGGTGTTAAGTCCTTTGAGTCTTCTGATCAACTGATAATATTGATAGGAGGACAGCGGGCCCAGTATCTCGGTTACATCCTTGCCCGATAGACTTGATAGGCCAATTCTTCCTTCGCTATATATCAGGGGCAGGTCTGGCTGTGCAAGCAGGAGGTATCCATTTTCGATAAGCTCCTGCCCAAGGGTGATGCTTGCCTGTATGCTCGCGCTAAAGGCTTCTATTGTTTGCGCAATATCTGGATTCATGGTTTCGCTTTTTTTCGAAAGTTCGATAAGCAAGCGCTCTGTATCGCGCTGTAAATCCC
>JAFGIM010000161.1 GCA_016929605.1 Spirochaetales bacterium
GCGGTTGTTGTTAGACGCGCAAAGGTCTCATGCATGATAGAAACCGTACGTATCTGTTCTTTTGAGAATTTATCAGGTCGCTTGAAGTCATAGATCTTTATCTTGCGAGTATCGTTTACCGGGCGAAAATCCTCGGTTTCCGTATCGCCTGCGCTAATCGCGGTGAGAAGTTGATCTATTTCATCCTGCGAAAGAACTTCTGTCATGGCTTCCTTATTGCTGTTCGACTATCTCGTATTTGACGAAGCGTACATCACGTATCTTCGTTTTTGCCAATATATTGTCGTTTATCGCATTGCGTATCTCGATTTTAACTTTTTCTTCGTTGCGTAGCTCCGCAGCTGTCTTTCGACTGAAAAAAGCACGCAAGAAATCCTTTAATTCAACAAGGCGGGCAGATAACTCAGCCGGGGTTGCCTTATCTTCCACTGGATACCCAAGGGCCACTTCCACAATGACAGAAGCAGGTGTTGTATCTGATGTTCTTGTTTGAAGAGTTCCCAGGGGTTCACGATACCAAAGCATAACTTCACGAGATCCGGTGTATTCCTCGGATACGGGTATACTTGTTTGGCTTTTACCTGATGAACCCATGACGTTTACCGTTATTACGACTACGGTAACGATAAAAATGAGAGCGCCAAGCACGATCGCGACCCATTTGAGAAGTTGCGGGAGAAGACCTCCCAGTTTTTTTCCTCCGGAATCGCCGGTACCGGCATCGCCGCCTTCCAGATTGATGTCGTCCTGATCACTCATACTGCGCTTCCTTTTTTAGTGTATATAGTAACATTAAAAATGTCCTTCGTCCAGAATAATAATGTCTACTCGGCGGTTATATGCCCTACCCTCGCTTGTCTCGTTAGTATACAAGGCTCGAGTGTCGGCAAAACCGGCTACTGAGAAACGTTTTTCATCTGCGCCAAAGTCAGTTAGATAATGAAGAACATTCACCGCTCGCGCGGTAGAAAGCTCCCAATTACTCTTCCACTGGGCAGGATCTGTGTCACCTGAGTCAGTGTGCCCTTCTATGCGAAAACGACGCGGTCGACCTTCGCGGTCCCTGAGACTGTCATCGCTGAGAAACTGGGCAATGGAAAGAAGGGTCTGTCGAGTTTCCTCGATATTTAACTCGGCACTTGCCTCGCGAAAAAAGGAATCAGCGGCCAGGGTTATCACCAAGCCTCGCTCATCACTGGTTATCGCGATCTTATTGGTTTTAATTTCGGGTGCAAAAAGACTTACGGCACGTTTTACCGCTTGACCGAGTGCCTTACCCTTATCCATGGAAGGAAGACTGTTTATATTATTGCCCAGATCGGAAAGACGACCCGCGGACAGGGATTGCCCGCCTCCGGTGGCATCGTTGGCAATAGACGCGGTCATTTGTTGCATCTGAACCACATCTGCTTCTGAAGGATCATAGAGCATAACAAAGAAGCAGAGCATGAGGGTGATCATATCGGCATAGGTATTAAGCCAGCCTGAGGTTGCCTGTGTTGGTCCCTTTTTTTTTGCCACTTGCTCGTAACCCTCCCTTACCTGCTCTCTTGCGTTAGTCTTTTAGAACGTCCGATTCAATAACCTTGCGGTCCTTGGGAGAAAGATAGGTAAGCATTTTTTGCGCCAAGATGCGGGGATTGTCTCCAGCCTGGATTGAAAGCACGCCTTCGATAACCATTTCCCGGCTTTTTGCTTCCATACTGTTTTGATAGCCCAGTTTTCCTGACATTGGCACAAACAGCCAGTTCTGCATCATAGATCCATATAAGGTGGTGATAAGAGCGGTTGCCATGTTTGGACCGAGAGAGCTCTTGTCTGCGAGGTTTGAAAGCATACCGATAAGACCAATAACGGTTCCAAGCATTCCAAAACCAGGGGCAAGGGTCGCCCAGGCGTTTACCAGGGTTATCCAGGAGTTGTGTCGACTTTCCATTTGATTGAGCTCATTTTCCATTAAAGCACGAATAACCTCTCCGTCTGTACCGTCAACAACAAACCTCAGTCCATTTCGCATAAACTCATCATCAAGGTCCTGTATTTCTTCTTCCAGGGCCAGGATACCCTCGCGTCGTGCCTTTTCTGAAAACGAAACAAGCTTTTGAACGAGTGTTTTTTCTCCGTAATCGAATGTTTTAAAACAACGGCCCAATACACTAAAAATCCCGACTACATAGGATAGCGGGAACGTGAGAAAAAGACACATGTATGATCCACCGCCGGTGATAAACAGGGACGGAAGGTGAATAAGGCTTCCAAGGGAACCGCCGAGTAGGGCTCCAAACATAACGACGCCCAAACCGCCGAACAAACCAATGAATGACGCGATATCCATAGTTTCCTACTCCTCGTTCTTGAACGCGCCGATACGGCGTCGATACTCGACGATACTTGAAATTATATCTTCGGGTTTCTCCCGTACTACCACATGACGGCCCGAGAGCATGACGAGCGTCACATCGGGATTTGCCTCGATGCATTCTATTTGATGGGGGTTAATCCAATACTGTTTTCCGTTTAGTTGCGTTACCGCTATCATCTGTTACCTTTGGAAATAACCATACCTGTCCGCCAAAGCGGAAGGCGCGGGATAGTAACCTCAAGGGAAACCATCCCGCTTACTATATCTTATTACCGCTTCAGATTCAACACGGTGTCAAGCATCGTGTCTGAAGTCTGAATTGTCTTACTGCTGGCCTGAAAACCGCGCTGAGTGATAATCATGTCTGTAAATTGCTCGGTCAGGTCTACGTTACTCATTTCAAGTGCACCCGCGATGAGCTTACCCTTCCCTGCCACACCCGAGACACCGATATTGGCAAGCCCTGAGTTATTGGACTGGACATACGTGTTCTCCCCAGCCTTTTCAAGACCACCCTGATTGGCAAAGGTTGCCATGGCAATTTGACCGATCATACGGTTCGCACCGTTTGAATAGACACCAGTGATCACACCGGACTGATCAATCTTGAAGTTCTCGAGATATCCCATAGTGTATCCATCTTGTTCATACGCTTTGGTGGAACTCTTTTCGCTAAATTGAGTGATGGTATTGCGTACACTGCCAATTTCGCCAAGGTTGATCGAGAATGTCTGGCGATACGGCTCTCCGTCCTCTCCAGGGTTAGCACCGGCTACGTTGAAAGAAACATCAAGGGCGACATTTCCCTCTGTAGCAGAAGCGTTTCCGGCGGTATCAGTAGCTCCGGCAAGCATACCGTTATTGTCAAAATTAACGATAAACGTATTGCCTGTTCCATCGGTAGTACCAAGTCCGACACGGGTTTGAGCCGCCTCAGCTTCGGTAGGATCTACGTTTACCGTAGCTTGCCACTGATTGTTAGTTCCCGGAACCCGGGTAAACGAAACGTTAAGGGTATGTTGCTGGCCAAAGCTGTCGTATACCTGGAACTCGGTTGCCCATGTTGCCTTGCTCACATCAGCCTCGGTAGCTCCTTCCGGAATTTCAGGAAGGCGTTTATCAAGGTTACAGGCGTAATTCACATTCGTAGTAGCGCGGGCTTCAATCTTGGAACCTACCGGAATGGTTAAGTCCCCTGCCTGGGTAGAAGTATTGAGTACAAGTTGTCCTTCAAGATCCTGAGCCATCCAACCCTGAACGCGCATACCATTACCGGGATTTACAAAGGTTCCCTGATTGTCTACGCCAAAATTACCGGCTCTGGTATAAAAGGATTTTTCTCCGGCTTTCATGACAAAAAATCCATTGCCTTGAATCGCCACGTCGGTTTGAACGCCGGTGGTTTGCAATGAACCCTGAGTATGAATTGTGTCGATAGATGCAATGTTCATCCCCAAACCAACTTCCTTGGGGTTTACACCGCCGAGTTCGTCTGTGGGTTTGGCTGCTCCCGACATCTGCTGGGACAAAAGATCCTGAAAGTTGACGCGGCCGCGCTTAAAACCGGTCGTATTAACATTGGATATGTTGTTTCCGATGACGTCCATGCGGGTCTGGTGATTTTGCATTCCGGAAACGCCGGAAAAGAGTGATCTCATCATAGTGTTGTACCCCCATTATCTGCGTATACGGTCTTTACCGACGACCAGTCGTACCAGTTTCCGCCAACTAATACCTGGGGAAACTCTCCCCTCGTTGCTGCCTGAACGGCACCGGAAACCACGGTTTCGCCCATATCGATGTCCACATGTCGACCTACCGCTCCTGCCGCTTCGGAACTGCCGAGCATGGATGCAAGCTTGGTAAAGCCTGAGCTCATGTTCGTCATCTGTTCCAGACTGGAGAATTGGGCCATCTGTGCGATGAATTGGGTATCCTGCATCGGCGATGTTGGGTCTTGATGAGACAACTGCGCGATGAGGAGCTGAAGAAAATCATCCTTGCCGAGTTCTGTCTTGGCCGTCCTTCCGTTGACTGCAAGCGTTTTGTTGAAGGTATCTACCTGCAGTTGGGTCATTGCTTTTTCTGTTCCATTCATGCTTGAACCCAACAGTGTTCCGATATCCATTCCTTTCACCCCTTGCCTTAGGCATACACGTCTATAGCGCCGTGTGGCATATACCCACGAGCGCCTTCTTTTGTATCGGACGATTTTGCGTCCGACATTACATCGGGAATTGACGAAGCGTAAAATGGCGTGATTTTAGCCGCCATTGCAGTATCTTGAGCGTTCTTTCCATTGCCGCTTCCAGACCAGGAAAGATCAAAGTCAGCACTATCAAAGCCGCCTTCCTTGAATGCAATCGACAATTCCTCAAGGCTTTCGTTAAACGCATCAAATGCATCCTGAGAGGACACCATGATCCGACCCGATACCTTGCGGTCCGAGGAAAGCTCCAGATTTATTCGAACATTACCCAGGGAAGCAGGATTGAGCGTCAACCGAATAACACCGGCATTGCCATCCTTTAATACAATCTGTCCTGCCTTAACGAATTCCCCTGCCGATGTCTTGAGCTCCTGCGAGAGCATTTGAGAGAATGTTGGTGCCTCACCTTTGCCACCGTCCATTCCACCAGAGAAAAGGCTTTGACCGGAAAAGGATGAACCTCTCTGGCCTTCGCCAATACCTTCCCTAAGCGAAATGCTCATCTCTGTTCCACCGTCTGCGCTTTCTGCCAAACGGGTTTCCAAAGCAGAGGCAGACTCTGGTCGCAGGGCTTCCAGGGTTCGCTCATCGCGTAAGGAAAAAACACTGCGCTCATCACGTCTGAGCTGTCGGGAATCCTTACGGGTAATTGAAGGCCGTTCGCTCGGAGATTCCCCATCCTGCTGAAGATGAGCCTTTTGTTGTACAGCTTGTCCACTTGCCACGAGAAGGTGCTCCGGAGCAAGGGGGACCTTGTCTCCCTTTGTGTTCTTGCCAGCTATATCAAACGATACTTCGTTTTCTTCACTGACCAAGGACTCCACATTCATCTCTTCCAGGGACTTTGCCACTTCCTTCTCTACCCTGCCACCTCCCGGCGGTATTGGCCTTTGATTCTTTCCTTGCATCTTGTCGAGCCGTTCGCTCTTTTCGTGCAAGGTTGCACCTTTTGCGGTAAGGACTGTCTCCTTACCTTTGGTATTGCCGACAGTCAATAATTCTCCATCGGCTCCGCATTTGTTCAGGGTGTTCTCTTCACCCGGGGCCTGTACGCCCCCTGCTCCCCTTCCGGCCGTTTCTTGCAAGGACACCTCACGGGTATCCCCCTTTCCGTCCATGGAACCGGCGCTTATCTTCTGGATAAGCGCGAGGAAAGAAGATCCGTTTCGTGCAGTTTCCGATTCCTGTACCTCGTCCCTTTCTTCGTCTTTGCGAGCGCTTGACTGCTTGACGTGCGCCTGTTCATCCGGCAACGGCCGGTCGACAGCTTGGACGATAGGAAATTGCATCACGATGCGTACCTCCCGAAAGGACATATAGTCCTACGCTTCAATTGTCGAGAGATGAGGCACAAGAGTTGATTGTTTTTTCGAAGAAAGCGTTGCTTAAGGGAGAGAAACGGGCTTATTTGCCATTTTACGCTGAATTTCTGCAGCTCGTTCCGGCGGCATAAGAGAAAACCAGTAGGCTACAGAGGAAGCGCGACCAGCTTGAACAGCGGAAGCTTCAACGGCACGCAAGATATCGATAATATCCTGATCATCCATGGCAAGTAGGTTGCTTACCGCGTTCTTTGGGGGCATACCATTGATATAATTGGCAATTTGGCGAATATTCGCGTTTCGGTCGTCACTTTGACGGAGCATTTCGGTAAAGGTTCGCTCGCGCTCTTCAACAGACACAAGCCGATCCTCAACTTCCTGAGAAACTTGAAGGATTTCTCCTTCCTTGCGAACAAGCTCCTGCTCTCGCAAATCAAGTTCCTGACTGCGCAAATCGATTGATTCAAGGCGTTTTGCAAGCCGATCAGCGTCAAGATCGCCGTCTTCCTGAGGAAGCGTGCTAACGCCTCGGGGTGGCTCCATACCAAAAAGGGAATACAGTGGAGAAAAAAACTTGCGGGATTCAACGATACCCAGGTAGTCAAACCAGAGTATACCTGCGGCAGCAAGCAGGACGATCAAGACAAGCAGCACGATTACCCGGCCAAATGTTCCGCGACCAGCCACTATTCCCCCCCGATTCCGGCTTCGCCGGCAATGTTTTGTTCAGTATAACCGCAAGGAGGCACCCTGCACAAGTGTCTTTTTTTTCCACTATTTGGTATAGTCCCTTCTATGAGCCATGATTTACGAACAGAGCTGAACGACGAACAATACCTTGCGGTTACTTCTATAGATGGGCCAGTCCTTATTATCGCAGGAGCTGGATCGGGAAAAACCCGCGTTATTACCTTCCGAATGGCCCATATGCTGGATAAAGGCATACCGCAATCCCAAATTCTCGCTTTGACCTTTACCAATAAAGCAGCCCGGGAGATGGCAAGCCGGGTACGTGAACTCACCGGCAAAAAGCTTCAAATGTTAACGGTAAGTACCTTTCATGCCTTTGGAGTCAAGGTATTACGGGAGGATATTGACAAGCTTGGATGGAGAGAGAATTTCAGCATCTATGATGATGTAGACCGTAACCAGCTTATTAAAGAAACAGGCAGAGAGCTCGGCTTTACAGCAGACGCCCTTGATGTGTATGCCATTGGAAACCTGTTCTCCCAGATTAAAACCGGCATGAAGTTCTGGGGAGAGGGAGCGAATGACCAGTACCGCCATTTATACGAAGAATATCAAAGCGGACTGAAGCTCTTTAACGCAGTGGACTTTGATGACCTGATTATCCTTCCTCTAACCCTTTTCAGGGAACATCCCGAGGTACTTGCTAAATATAAAGAACGCTATCAATACCTGATGGTTGATGAATTCCAGGACACGAGCATTCAACAATATCAATTCATGAAAGCCCTTGCCGAACGAAACGTGTGTGTGGTTGGAGACGACGATCAGTCAATTTACTCCTGGAGGGGAGCAAACTACGAAAACATCAGAATGTTTGAAAAGGACTTTCCGGAACTCTTGGAGATAAAACTTGAACAAAACTATCGTTCTACGGGAACAATCCTTGCCGCCGCTAACGGGGTAATCGCACATAATACCAACCGCAAAGAAAAAGAGTTATGGTCCGGCAACGACTCAGGAAAACCTATCGAGATTTATATTCCCGAAAATGAGGCAGACGAAGCAGATTTTGTGTCGGAAATGATTCAAACAATCAGAATGAACGAAAAACGAAGCTATGCGGATTTTGGAGTACTGATTCGGGCAAACACCCTCTCCAGGGCAGTTGAAGAAGCCTTTCTTGAAGCGAACATTCCCTATCTTATGTCCGGTGGCACGAGTTTTTTCCAGAGAAAGGAAATTAAAGATATTATCAGTTACCTGAGAGTAATTGCGAATCCGGATGATGATATCAATCTGCTTAGAATTATCAATACACCCAGGCGGGGCATTGGCAGAAAAACGATTGAGGATGTATCGGCAATAGCCACAGGACGAAAGTGTTCGCTGTGGGAATCGATACAGGCACTTCTGAGCGAGGAAGGCAGCCCTCTTTCCGAAAAAAGCAAGGCAGACCTTGAAACCTTTTCGCTCTTTATACAGGAACACCGCACCACCATGCTCTCTGGAAAAGATCTTTCTGCAAAGGTAAAAAAAATGGTCGATGAAATCGACTACTGGAGTTATCTAGTTCAAGAGTATCAAAAAAATGAGAAAGCGGCACGATACAAGTTTCTTAATATCGATAGCCTCATTACGTCTATCTCTACCTGGGAAAAAGACCCTGATAACATGAAGACATCCCTGTATGACTACCTTAATCGCATTACCCTGATAACCCGTGACGACATGGAAGAAGATGAAGATTCCGGAAAAGTAAACCTGATGACTATTCATGCCTCAAAGGGTCTTGAGTTTCCCGTGGTGTTTATCGTCGGGGCAGAAGATGGCCTAATTCCCCATGCTCGCTGTGTGGAAGAAACGGGAGGAGACGTAGAAGAGGAGCGGCGACTGTTTTACGTTGCGATTACCCGTGCCCGGGACAAGCTTTTTATTACCAGTTGCCGCAGAAGACGCAAAATGGGAGGTGTTGTTGAATGTACTCCTTCTCCTTTTTTGGAAGAAATCCCCGCATCCTTGGTTGAATACCATGAGCCGAGTCAGCCAGTAGAAACCGATGAGGCAATTGATATAC
Organism: Spirochaetales bacterium; assembly: GCA_016929605.1. Lineage (GTDB taxonomy): Bacteria > Spirochaetota > Spirochaetia > Treponematales > Treponemataceae > Teretinema. The sequence goes on from JAFGIM010000161.1 coordinate 8,658, forward strand.
TCGCTAAAATGAAGGCGCGCTTTACCATGTAAACGCTACGACTATCGGAGGACATATGAACGAAGAAAAAAAAGATATTGATCTTGATTCAGTTGTGGCACGGGCCCTTGCTTCGGTATACAACCGGGAAAGAGAATTGCGGGCAATGTCTGAGCTAACTCCAATTCCAGCGTTTCGCCAACCCGGAGAAGCGATTACCTTTCCTCCGGTGGACGCATCCGCCGCAACCTGGGGAATCCTTTGGGTGGACGCTTCGAGCTTTGGCTTCTTTATCCATGAAAAGGAAACACAGTTATCCCGACTGCGACAAAGCGGTTCCAATACTGAAAAGAAAACCTTATCTATTGAAATTCCAAAAAACTCTATTGCGGGAATTCACATAACAACAAAAAAGACAAAAAGCCGCATTAATCAATTTCTGGATAGATTTTCCGGAAAAAGCGATACCACGATTGAAGTAGCATGGAACACCGGAGAAGGACTGGTATCACTGCGGTTTTCTGTGTATGAGCGAGACGCGCATTTTATTGAAACGCTTGAAATGCTACACTAATCCAGGACGAATCAGTTTTCCAAAAGATGCAAGGTTCCGTCCCGAGTTACAAATAACCTATATTCTTTTCCTGGTTCAAAAGAGCGGATAGAGACCGCCTGTCGATGCAAGGTACCAAAGATCGGCGGAATCCATCGTTCTGTCTGTACCAGGGAAAAAACATGAGAGAGGGCACGCTCTTCTGTGTCGGTTAATGCCGATCGATCGTACAGTGCGGGAAAGGAAGATCGGGAATAATAGCGCATGAGGGACACGCCTCCAAAGGCAGCGCTCTCGTCGCTCGACAACCGGAATGGAAAAACGAGCCACCCAGAGGGAACACTGATCATAATACATTCAAGCCTGAGTTCCCAACCTGCCCAGGACCGCTCGACAGTACCGAGCAAGTCTTGCGATTGACTGTAAAAAGCAAGTCGTGCGCTAATAGTATCCACA
>JAFGIM010000162.1 GCA_016929605.1 Spirochaetales bacterium
CCTTGCCTCTATTTCACGCTTTCAGGCAAAGACCCTCAACCCATCCACTCCCACCGCGGAACTCTTTCTTACCGCCTATGGACTCGACTGGAACCTTGCCTTTATCGGTGTAAGCGACGGGAAGGGACATCAAGAATTTCGTTTTATCGATGCCCTTACCCTTCTTGATTCAGGACACCTCTCAATCGATTCCACCGAGGTGGATCCTTTCAAAATTCCCCTGGTCCGTGACTCCTCGGCTACATCAGGAACAAATACCCTTTCGCTGTACATTGTTAATTCAAAGGGTCTTTCGACTTCAAGCCCGCTTACCCTCGCCTGGAGTTCGGACTCAATAAAGGGCAAAGAAAATTTCCTTGTTACCCTGACCTGGGACAATATGGGAGACCTGGACCTTCATGTATGGTTTAAACATAATACCGACGACACGCAGAACTGGCATGCCTGTTGGGGTTTATATTCAGACATACCCTTCTACGATGGAGCGGGCGTTATAAATCTGGATATTGATAACGAAAATGGCTTTGGGCCCGAACATTTCTCTCTATTTGGCGCCCGAAATGGTCGCTATGCCATCGCGGTAAACGCGAACAAGGCCTCCAAAACAGACGTCGTAACCAGCCTGCAACCCTTGAGCCAACCGGTTAACGCCTTTGTTACCATCGAAACGAACCATGCTCTCAAATCCTACGGACCTATCAGATTTAGCCATGTTAACGGGGAAACCTACCCGGTAGAAGGCTCTCCTGCATGGAAGCGAATCATCGACATTGAAGTTAAAGATGGGCGGGCATCATTCCTGGAACCGAACCTTGCCTGGGCCTTGCCCCAGGAAGGCGGACACGTACCCGGATATATAAATGTGTATTCTAAACTGGCAAAAAAGCCCTACATCCTGAATTCTTCTCCCAGATAAACCTGTCGTGCAATCTCGGAAGAAAGAATATAGTCTCTCGGTCCTTCTTCAACAATTTGTCCCTTGTTGATAATGCACGCCCTATCGGTTATCTCCAGGGTATCCCGCACGTTATGATCGGTTATCAAGATTCCAATACCCTGATTGGATAACAGCCTGATAATCCCTTTAATATCATGCACGGCAATCGGATCAATACCCGCAAAAGGTTCATCCAAAAGAAGAAACTTGGGCTCTATTGCCAAGGACCGAGCTATTTCTGTTCGCCGGCGCTCACCCCCGGAAAGGGTGTACGCAGGTTGCTTTCTGTTCGCATTAATACCAAATTCATCAATCAGAAAATCAAGCTTGTTTCGCTTTTCTGCCTCAGTCAAATCCTTTCTAGTTTCAAGAATCGCCCATATGTTTTGTTCAACAGTGAGTTTACGAAACACGGAGGCTTCCTGCGGAAGATACGAAAGCCCAAGAAGGGCACGCTTATACATGGGCAAAGAAGCAATACTTACGTCATTAAGCAAAATGGAACCCGAATGGGGCTTATAAAAACCTACAACCATATAAAACGAGGTTGTCTTCCCTGCACCATTGGGACCGAGCAGCCCTAGGATTTCGCCAGCCTTCATGGAAAATGACACATCGCGAACCGCGTGTTTTTTTCCAAAGTATTTATTTAATCCTTCAACCCGCAAGGTGTCGCTCATCTGCCCTCCCTGGCCGTCCACTCACTGTTCCTCATCGTTTTCCTTGGCCTCATCCTTGGTCTCATCCTTGGTCTCTTCCAGTTTTCCTGTTACCGAGCCGTCAAGAGATATGTGTTCGGTTTCAAGATTGACGGAAATACGATCGGCGGTAAAGGTGTCGCCGCTACGGGTAACCGAAGGACTACCCGTTAAATCCAACATGGAAAGTTCTCGGCGGTACAGGGCAAAGGCAGACACGCAAGAGATATTTCGCCGTTTAAGTTTTACATCAACCTGAAAAAAAGCAACCTCTGTTTTTTGATTATACGAAATCAAACCAGCCGATGACTCTACCTCGTTTTTTGTATCGCTTAACACAGCATTACCCTGAAACGAGGCGACCTCGGTTTCCCGGTCATACGAAAGTTGATCAGCTATAAAAGAGAATCCCTCTTCTTCGTCCGAGCCCTTTACCGAACCGTCGGCCTTTACATAGCGAAAATCCTTCCCCGACAGCTCAATGCGTTCGGCTTTAATCGTAAGAGTCCCCACAGTGACGCTCGCATTGCCTTCCAGACTGGTAATACTGTCTTTTTTACCGGAGGTACCACTCATCTTTTCGGCGTTAAAGGCTATTTTTTTTGATTCTGCCGCAAGAGGACTCGTTAGCAATGCAATTACACACACACACATCACAACACTGCGCGCTATCATTCGGAGCTACCATCCCGCATCAAAAATCCGGATACTGTGGAGTCAAAAAGATAATACCGTCTAAGGGAGTCGGCAAAAAAACCCGTTCCCTGAATAATCGAGCCGTCAGATTCTTCCATCTTGACCAGTCCTTCCGCGCTTCCAGAAAGCTGATGGGTTTTCTTTGTCCACTTAAGATCCTCGGCAGTCAGTTTAATATCATCATCAACCAGATGAAAAAAGGCGCCGTTTCCAAGTGAATACACGCCTTCTTTATCGTCAATTACCAATAGAGATGCGGCCCCTTCCATTTCCACAGCCCCGGAGGCATCGGCGGCATATTCCACAAAAGACACCTTCTCTCCCGCCCACACACGATCGCTATCGTATATCTCCAGGACATCAGCATTAAAAACCACTTTTATTCGGGCATCCTCATATCTGGTAGCGCGGGCACCTTCTATAACCATTTCGGGCAACACCTTACCCGCTCCATCTCCTTCGGTGTAATTGAAGGAACAGGAAAGCAGGAGGCTGAACGAGAAAAAAAGGACACAAGCTGGTATTCCGCGGGACATATGTTGACTATAGCACACCTGGGAGGCCTGGCAAAAGGGGATAGTAGCAATTGACAGCCCTCTTAAGAGGTCTTAGACTTGAAAAAGGCTTCCCTGGAGCCAATACAGGAGTTCTTATGGCCGCTTTTCTCAGTGACGCCGACTTCGAACTATATCGAAAACTGATATACGACGAAAGCGGAATCACCTTTTCAACAACAAACCGCTCTATCCTGGAAAGCCGCTTGCGGGAACGACTGAGAGAAAAACAAATACCCGAGGTGGGCGATTACTATAGCATCCTCAAAAAGGACAAAGAAGAACTCAAGCTCATGCTTGATTCAGTTACCACCAATCTGACCAGGTTCTTCCGTAATCAACCTCACTTTGACGCAATGGAACACTTTATTATTCCCGAGGTGATAAAACTAAAAAAGGCAAAAAACGATACAAAAATCCGGGTATGGAGCGCAGGCTGTTCAACCGGAGAAGAACCGTATACCCTTGCGATGCTCCTAAAGGATAAGCTTCCTTCGCCGTTTACCGCGGAGATTACCGCGTCGGACATATCCCTTAAGTCGCTTATGGTGGGCAAGTCGGGATTTTACCCGGAAGCAAGAGTTGTTGGCATTCCCGAACCCTATCTACACCGTTTCTTTGAGCACAAGAATAGTGGATATCAGGCAAAAGACGAAATCATGAAGATGATTCGTTTTGACTATCACAACTTGATAAACGATTCCGGGCAACGTAACATTGATATTCTCTTTTGCCGCAATGTCCTTATCTATTTTGACGAGGCCGCGCAAAAGGCGGTTATAGACCGGTTTTGGGACGCGATGTCGAGCAAATCCTTTTTGTTCATCGGTCATTCGGAATCACTCTTTGGCATGAAAACACAGTTTGAATTTCTTAAGACTGACTGGGCTTGCCTCTATCAAAAAAACAGCTAACGGGAGAACCATGGACGCCATATCTGTATTGATCGTAGACGATTCTGCCTTGATGAGAAGCCTTATTGGGAAAATTATTGAAAACAGCGAAGGACTTACCGTAGCCGACAAGGCAATGAACGGCAGGTTCGCCCTACAAAAACTCCTGCGGGCGCAAGCCGATATTATCGTGCTCGATATAGAAATGCCCGAGATGAACGGAATCGAGTTTCTTAAAGAACGAAAGCGTCTGGGTATAGATATCCCGGTTGTTATCCTGTCCAGCATCGCAAAAGAAGGGGCCCGTGTAACTATGGAGTGCCTTGAGCTTGGGGCAAGCGACTTTGTAACCAAGCCCTCTGGTTCAGAATCGGCAAATCTCCATACCGTAGCGAATCAGCTGGTTGAATTGCTTGTTGCCTATGGCAATCAGTATAAACTAAAAAAGATCGCTGGCACGGCCCGGAAATTACCGGAAGCAGAACTCAGAAAATGGGAAGCTCGTTCCGGTTTATCGGAACTGGACACTGATCGACACAACGAAAAAGAACACGCACAAGCTATCGACCTTCTTTCCAGAGCCCCTCTATCCCTTAGCCCCAGAAGACAGGAGACTGCGAGCGCTCAGCGAATAGTTACCGAACGACCCAAACCATTGCGAGAAAGCGCTCCTATAGAGATTATCGCCATTGGTATCTCTACCGGTGGACCTAACGCGCTTCGCGAGGTGTTTGCACATCTGGACCCGGCCCTGCCGCAACCCATTTTGGTTGTTCAGCATATGCCCGCAGGTTTTACCGAAGAATTCGCAAACAGTCTAAACAAGATATGCCCTCTAGAAGTAAAAGAAGCAGCAGAAGGAGATCTGGTAAAACCCGGGCGAATCCTGATTGCGCCGGGGGACAAACACATGGAAGTTGAACGCAAACCGCTTGCAACCATTGTGCATCTTAACGATAACCCGCCCAGGAATGGGCACCGCCCCTCTGTTGACGTCTTGTTTGCCTCAGTTCGCAAAGAATTCCAAAACCGCTCTCTTGGTATCATCATGACCGGTATGGGGCGCGATGGGGCCGCAGAGATTGTTCAACTCTATCGCGAGGGTTCCCGAACCATAGGTCAGGATGAGGCATCGAGTATCGTATACGGAATGCCCCGCGTCGCCTGGGAACTCGGAGGGGTGATGGAGCAAGTCTCGCTCACCAAGATGGCAGAAACCATTAACCGATGGGGCAAAGACTACTCACGATAGAGACCTTCTTACAAAATCTCAAGAACCTCGGGTAATTCCGCCTTCCATTTTCCGGTTATGACAAGGCATGCGACAGCCCCGGAGATAAGGCCAAGTAAAGTAAAACCGACGCGCCATGAATCGGCCAGCTCAGGGATACACACGGTAATACTCCACCAGACCGTAACCGCAATTACTATTGGAGCGCCAATCGATAGCACCGCCTGGAGGGCCTGAGTTACTGGCGAAGCGCCGATTCGCACATGGGTTCCCACACTCAGATTCAATTTTTTGCGATTTCTGGCAGTAAAGACACTGCCGTGTGTACGGCACTCGCTGTTACTGCACCCCAAACACACCTCTATATCGAGTGGAACAACATCTACACAATCTCCGTTTATTTTTAACACCCGCGCTCTTTCTTGCACCTCAGCCTCCCTGTTCCATAGCATCACCTGATTCCGGAGCGCCCTCGCACTCATGAGAAAATCGTCGTATTGTCAAAGCCTTTCCGGACGAGTCAAGCTCAATAACTACGCCCTGTATTCCCGGTCGCGCCCAACAATCCTTGGACCAGTCAGGGACCCCGGTTATATACTCCCGTATACGGGAAACGGGATCCGTCCCGCCTACAGAATCCAGACTACCCGTACGACCCGCATCGGTAATAACGGCGGTTCCTCCGGGAAGTATTCCCTCGTCCGAGGTTTGTACCCGTGAATGCGAGCCTATGACCGCCGAAACCTTGCCATCCGCATGGAAAAAAAAGGCCTGCTTTTCGGCCGTAGCCCCTGCATGAAAATCAATGATGACATAGGGAGTTTCACGGTGGAGTCGCTCAACCAAAGGGCCAAGCGAGGTAAAAGGGTTTTCGGCATGTACCCGAGAAAAGCCTGCCCTGCCCAAAAGGGACACAACAGCCACCTTCTGTTCCCCGGCTTGCACAAACCGCCATCCCCGGCCAGGGCTTTCCGGCGGGTAATTATAGGGACGTATAACGCCAGAGAGGGTATCAATGGCTTCTACCAGGTCTTTTTTATAATAGGAGCAGTCACCGCCGATCGCCAGTTGAATTCCAAGCTTACGCAAATACCCGGCGTGTTGACGGCCCAAGCCGTAACTGCCGGTAACTCCGTCGGCATTCGCGATAACAATATCTGGCTGTTCAGCTTTTTTTAGATCCACAAGCGCGTTTTTAACACACCATACGCCGGCCTTACCGACAATTTCCGCGATGTAGAGGATTTTAAGGCCCATGCATTCTCCCGGATATCCTTACGAAGGGCTAACGCCCCTGTGTGGAAAAGATCGTCGCTCCAAAAGAGCCGCACACTTTTCCATCTCGCTCGTTTTTCCGAGCTCCTCGTATGTATCTCGAAGATTATACAGGGCATCTTCAAAATCGGGAACCAGGGTTACGGACTTTTCAAAGGATTTGCACGCTTCATCATATCGTGCTTGACTGAACTGAAGCACGCCATAGTTATTCCATACCCGTCCATTCCCGGGAGCTATATCAAGAGCAACCTGATAATAATCCTCGGCTGCAGAATCCTCTCCCAATTCATGCAGGACAACCGCAAGGGTATCAAGAATATCAACATCTCCGGGATTATGCCGAGCCGCCTGCAGGAGGGCATTTCTCGCTTCATCCCGCTGCCCAAGGGCACGGCAACTTAAGGCGAGGTTAAACCATAACACGGGGTTATCGGGCTCCATATGAAGGGCCTTACGCAAAGATGCAATGGCTTCCTTGTGGAACCCGTCGGAGGCAAGCGATATAGCACTGTCGTTAAGCCATGCGGCATTTTCTATCATGGATACCTCCCGAATGGCGGAAGGCTTACTCACTATTCGCCTCGGGCCATCTCCGCCAGACGATCCCTAAGCAATGCCGCTCTCTCATATTCTTCGTTTTCAAGGGCGATTCTAAGCTCTCCCTTGAGCATTTCGCTTAACACCGGGGTGTCCCCGGGAACAACTTCCTTGGCTGTCTTACTGCTTACCTGCGAAAGCGGTACCCCGCTTTGAGCCAAAAGCGTATCGCAGACCAGGACCGGGCATTCAACCCGCGCTGCCAGACACAGTATATCCGAGGGCCGGGATTCCAGGGAAATTTCTTTTCCCTGTTGCATAAAAACCGCCCGGCACAGATACGAACCACCCCGTACATCGTATATTTCAACGCGCACCAAACGGCCATGCAAGGCCTCTACAGTGCCCAGGAAAAGCTCATAAATCATGGGCCGTGGCGCCATGATATGGGTTAGTTCAACCAGTATAGTCTGTACATCTCCTTCGGAAACGTACACCGGAAGCACAAGCTCAGAGCCATCGGGACGCACATACACCGCATTACCATCGTCGGTTTGGGAAATAGTCCAAATTTGCGCGGGCAAAAAACGTGCTGTCCTCATACTATAAGAATACTACACCGAGGGACGGAAAACAATAAATTAGGGAAGATCGGCAAGCATAGACTCAAAAAGTCCGGAAATGAGCTCGGCAGCAGGATTGTCAGGATAACGCCCCCTCAGGGTTAAGCAGGCGTTTCCAATCAAGGAACTGCCCCAATCTCGTGATGCGGGAATAACACCGGACGATTCAAGCATACTGATAGCCTTCTCCACTGCGGGGGATTGTATTCCTTCTTCCCTTGCTTGGGTAAAACAGGCAGAAAGTTCGGCCAGATCGTTTCCGTGTTTTTCCAGATGCATGATAACCGGCAAACTCTTTTTCCCTTCAACAATGTCATCACCGCGTCTTTTGCCGGGATTTCCGGTAGTAAGGTTTCGCACGTCATCCAAAACCTGAAAACCCACGCCAATTTTGGCTGCAAGATCCCCAAGGGATGTTGCATCGGCTGGATCACAGCCGGCGGCAAGCATGCCAAGTTCAGCAGCCAAACGGGAGAGTGTTCCCGTCTTTAAGCTAATCATCGCTTCATATTCAGATCTAACCGGTACCAAGGAAGGATCCCGATGCCATCGAATATCCATCGCCTGACCAAGGTGCAACCGGCGCAATTCGCGAGATACGGTCTTGTATAAAATCAACTTAAGGGAATCTGAAGACGGAAAGGAATCAATGATGGACTGGGCATAAAAATACAGCCAGGAGGCGCAGTTAATGGCCGTATCCTCCCCATAAATCAGATGGATTGCGGGTTTCCCGCGACGCTCATCCGCATGATCTTCTATATCATCATGAATCAAACTTGCGGTATGGACCAATTCAACAATAGGCGTTAGCTGAAGGGCCCGCGTGCCTCCGCCGGCCAATTCGCAGGAAAGAAGCATCAACAGGGGTCTCCAGCGTTTACCTCCTCTGAGCATCAAGTCCCTGCACGGATCGTTAAGGGATGCCAGGTGAAGCGGCCGAACTGCATGGGGTAAGTCGGAAAACGCATCGCTCATAAAACCTGTCCCGATTGATTCAGGTAGACGAGAAGATAACACACTCTCGATCTTTTCAAGACGACTCGTATATTCTATATTCATACCCGGTATTGTATCCGATCCATCAGTTCTTGCAAGGGGAGTCCATGAGCTCAAACAGTTACGAAAAACCTGACTTCTGGAGTAAAAAAGCCTTTTCCGAAGGGTATCCCGCCAGATCAGTGTATAAGCTCAAGGAAATGGACGAGAAATTTGCTCTGATTAAACCGAATACCCGAGTTCTGGATTTGGGGGCCGCGCCGGGAAGCTGGACTACCTATGTGCTGCGGGTACTCGCCGGCTCAGGACACCTGACGGCTATAGACCTGTCCCCGCTGGCCAAGGATGTTAAAGGGGACAACCTTTCTTTTTTTCAGGGAGACCTGTATAGCCCGGCAATCCGCAAAGAAGCCCTGGACAGAGGCCCCTATAATCTGGTTATCTGCGACGCCGCGCCCGCTACAACCGGCAACAGAACCGTAGACACCGCACGATCAAGTGGTCTTGTTGAACTGGCTATATATTACGCCGAAACGATGCTGGTGTCCGGGGGCAATTTTGTTGTTAAAATCTTTCAAGGCGGAGGAGAGCAAGCTCATCTTCTGGCCATGAGAAAGCTCTTTACCTCCGCACGAGGCTTTAAGCCGGAAGCTTGCCGCTCGGGCAGCTTTGAAACCTATCTAATCGGGCTGGGAAAAAAATGAACAGGAAATCTTTTCTCTGCATTTCCTCCACATTTACGCCGAAAATTTCCACAAACCCATGCACACAATGGTATACTGGAGCAATCATGATATGTGTCGCCCTTACACGCAGAATAATCAGCGTATCTATACTCACCGCCGCCTTTCTATCCATTCTTGTTTCCTGTACTGATTCATCCGCTATAGGTGAAACAACCGAAACAAACACAGAATATACGGGGATGGGAGGATCAGACCTTCAGGCCGAAACGTCACTTATCGACCAGGAGTCGATTCCGGAGCTCTATTATTCGGTGTACCGGGTTAAACAAGGAGACATGGTAAGCAAGATAGCCGAGGCCCATGGGGTAAGCCAGGATTCTATAATCAGCTTGAACAAGCTTCGGAACACACGAACCTTACAAATCGGCATGCTCTTAAAAATACCATCCATGTCCGGAATTCTTTATACTGCAAAAGAAGGAGACACCCCCGAATCCGTAGCAGACAAGTACCGAATATCCCTGGAAAAAATCGCCGTCGTCAACAAGCTCAGCGATAACGTTCTTCCAAAAGGCAGTGTCATCTTTCTGCCAGACGCAAAACTTGACTGGGTTACCATTCAGGAGATAAACGGAGACCTCTTTAAAAAACCAATACGCCGGGGATACTACCTTTCATCGCGATATGGATGGAGAAACAATCCCTTTGTGGGCAAAAGAACCTTCCATAACGGTGTAGACATGGCAACTTCTCAGGGCACGCCGGTATACGCAGCCCTTGCCGGTACGGTAGTACGAACTGGCTTTGACGTTACATACGGCAACTATATAGTTATTGCACACCACTCAGGATATCAAACCATGTATGCGCATCTTTCCGAGATTCTTGTTAGTCGAGGAAGAAAGGTTGCCAATAACACCCGCATCGGTAGCGTCGGGAATACCGGTCAAAGCACCGGCCCTCACCTTCATTTTACCATTTACAAAAATCGGTCTACGCTTAACCCTGTTACTATCTGGAATTAACGAAGGTCGCCTGAATAATCAGGCGGCGCGTGAATCTTCCATTCCGAACTTCTTAACAAAGAAGTCTATATTTGTTCCAATAAACATGCCGCAATACGCGGTTACCGCAACCCCGCACAATATATAAAAGGGTACAGAAAAAGAAGAGCCAAATACGTCGCGGGACCATGAACCCATAAAGGTAAAGGGCAATAAGGTAAATCCAAAGGCCAAGGCTAAACCGGAAATGACCCAGCGAAGCATAGACACATGGGTGTCCATGCGATCGGGAAGCGAATATGCCAAACCGGCACTCATAATACGCTCAAGAGCTTGCGCCAACACCGGATCAACGGCTTCCTGACTCTTTTGCATAGACAAGGGTTGTGCAACAAGAATCTCGGCACGATTAAGCTGACGAACACCCGTTCTGCACACCGGACAGAACAATAGATGAACGGATACCGATAAGGGTACGCGCTCGTATTTATCAAGCGAAAGATAGCGGTTAAATGCCTGTTCACAGGTCATGGTTCATCTCCTTCGATAAGAAAACTGCGTAGCAGTTTCTTTGCCCTGAATACATGGGACTTAATGGTATTTACCGGCTGTCCAGTTACCTCGCCAATATCTGCATAGGGCATGTCATAAAAGAAATACAGGTCAACGCATACACGGTACCGCTCCGGAAGCGTGCTAACCGCTTCGCGGATGGCATCCCGCGAACAGTTTCGTAGATGCTCATCTTCGGGAGTCCCAGACTCGTCAACCACCTCAAAATCCTCGGCCAAAGAAGTATATTCCTTGCGCCTTTTTACCGAATTAATGGCGGTGTTGTAGGCAATCCGCATTAACCAGGTAGAAAACCGCGACTCACCTCGAAACGAAGCAAGCGAGACATACACCTTAACCAGCACATCCTGAACAAAATCTTCGGCATCATCCAGATTATGGAAAAAACTCATTCCTAGGCTTAATACCCTTCTTCGGTACCGCCCAGCAAGGGTGGAAAACGCGCGCAAGTCACCATTAAGAATCCTAAGACACAACTGCGCCTCTTCTTGCCGGATATTATCTTGGGGATCAGTCGTTCCGTTCAATCTTTTTTTTGTCCGGATTAGCCATAATATTGAATCCTATCAAACTACCCCCAAGTGCAAAGGGGATAAGCCCGCCGAGCAGGATATAGCCGACTCCACCAATTAAAAGGAAAAGAATCGACAAAACCAGTCCCGTACCCGCCAGCAAGAATCCGGACAAAAGAGTAAAGGCATATAGATCAAACACCGGCCGTTTATAGACTCCAGCCCGTATTTGTTCAAGTATCTGCCTATGACGCCAAAACAAATAAAAGAATACTACCACCGAGCCCAATACAATCCCCACAATCGGAATGATCGCGACGATTACCTGCGCGGCGGGTACCGCATTCGCGGCACCAAATCCAGTCATATATAACCTCCTGTCTTATAGACAGTCATAGAATCTCCGGGTTGCGCCGGAAGCTTATTCCAGAACCAAATAATCGGAAAAATACACGTTTTTTACCGAGCCTAATATCAAAAGTCCGTTAATTTCGCGAATCAGGCTTTCCTTAACAGATTCCTCTCCCAGGGAAACCAGTTCCTCAACTGTTTTTTGGGATAACCAGCGCTGCATAACTGCACGAATCGATCTTGTCTTGTTTACTAACTCTTCCCGAAAAGCAATATCATCAGCCGGATACGGAAAATACGGGGTTACAACAAGCACAACCGGATTCGTATTGGCAAGGGCTATTCGCATCGGCCCAATATCGGAAAAAACGGCTACAGAAGAATTGGATGCACTCAGGGCTTCTGGACGGGGATTAGGGGAAGTTCCGGTAAATAGACTCCTCTCTCCAGAGGAAGAGCCCAGGCGCGCCCGTCCGGACGCAAACGCCCAGAGGGTAATAACACAGATACTCAACAAAAGAAAAGCCAAAATACCGAGAAGAGAGATAGTTAGCACGCTCATCTGATTATGTGTTTGTTTCATCAAGGAACTCCTGTAGGGAGGCTGCCAAGGCCCCGTCCGTGCGAGCATGGACCACAATACCATCGTCCTCATACCGGGAACTGACCACCAGACCCTCGCGATGAATACGGGCGAGTACATCGGGTCTACTCAGGGGTAACAGATACTGTCGTAAATCGCCCGCAAGGAGAGTCTCAAGACTGGATGCAAAGGCTGTAAAGCCTTCTCCCGTGTGTGCGCTCATAAGAATAGCTTGAGGATACTCACGCAAGATGCGAGAGCGGGTAAACTCCTCGCACACATCTACCTTATTCAATACTAATAACAATGGACGATCGGCGGTTCCAACTTCCCGAAGGACTCGCAACGTCGTTTCATATTGCACATCAAGGGCAGGATCGCTGGCATCAAGCACACAGATTACAGCCGTTGCCAGGGCCGCTTCTTCCAACGTCGCATGAAAGGCATCGACCAATCCATGTGGAAGATTCCGGATAAAACCGACAGTATCGGTAAGCAATACCGTTCTACCGGTGGGTAGTATAAAACGTCGGGTAGTAGGATCAAGGGTAGCAAAAAGCTTATCCTCGGACAAAACTCGCGCTCCGGTAAGGGCGTTGAGCAAGCTCGATTTTCCTACGTTAGTATAGCCAACGATGGCGCAAGAAGGAACCGGTTTTTTTTCCCGGCGCTTGCGCATAGTGGAACGATTTTGACGAACCTGTTTGAGTTCTACCTTAAGACGAGCGATACGATCCACGATTGAACGGCGATCCAACTCAAGCTGTGATTCACCTGAGCCTTTAGTGCCATAACGTCCACCACGCTGGCGCGAAAGGGCCGAATAGGTATGAGAAAGACGGGGAAGAGCATATTCAAGTCGAGCTAATTCGACCTGAAGCGCAGCTTCTCGGGTCATTGCCCTGGCTGCAAAGATACGAATAATAAGCTCTTGTCTGTCAATACAGGTTAACTCGGTCAACGATTCCCAGTTTCGCTGTTGCGAAGGGGTAATCTCAAAATCGAACACAATGTATTCTGCCTCGCATTCAAGGGCTACAGTCTTAATTTCCAGAGCCTTTCCGGATCCAACGCCGTAACGGGGAGAATCGGCAGGCTTGGTTAGCACAATCTGTGCAGCGCATTCCAATCCGGCCGTGCTTGCAAGGCTTTCCAGCTCATGTACAGGATTAGGGTCAGTCGCGGTTCTATTTTCGGCAAGTCCAACCAAAACAGCCCGAACGGGCTTGAGTTCCTCGCGCTCAATCTCTATCATTAGGGTAACTATACCCTACCGTTACAGAAAAGAACAGGCGCCAGGTCGCCTTGATTGGTGAACTCATAGATCCTTTCTAGCTAATGATTTACCCGAAACGGTCCGATATAGTAAAAGACTCAGTGGATTTTCGGAGGCTATGTGCGCACCGGGGCAAAAATTGCGGTAAGTACACTCATCTCGCTCTTCCTCTTTACAGGCCTTACGGTAGCTTCGTATGCCGGGCTGTTTTCCATTCTGGAAAACCGTTTTTACGCGCCTTCCATTATTAAAAACTACTCAGATCAGGGGGAACGGGCAGCCAGAATCCTCGATTCCTGGCATTCAGATAATGTAGCAGCCTTCTCTACCTTTACTGCGAACGAGGCCGTAACAAGAAGCCTTTTGCCCAACCAAAGCTCACAAGATATCTTTGACCGCACAAACCTGGCCGGAACTCTTATGGCGGGAACTAGAGGACTTGAGGGAATCAGAATAATCGATTCCGGAGAAAGCATCCGTGAAAACGATACAGGAAACAGGCGAATTCATTTTAGCACCTTTACCCAGGACATCCTTCGCAAGGAAGACTTCTTAATTTCCTGGAAACAATATGGCCGGGACGACGCTGACATTCCCTTTGCCCGAATCGCACGGAGCGACGGTGATAGTGCCCGCCTGATTCTTGACACAGAACGAGACCGATATCTGTACACCTTCCCCTTTTATGACTCCTACGGTACCTGGCGGGGAACTGCCGTTTTTTATGTTAGTGCGCGAGCTGCTGTACAAAAACTTATCGGGGAGGGACTACTCCGCCTGAGCGACCATCCCGTCCTGATAGCTACGGAAGACTCTCTCGTATATGGAGCGGTAACCGGCATGCCTTCTGCCGGACGGGACTTTCTTACAAATGTCATCATTGATCGATGGACAAAGAATGATCTTGCCGCAGACCGAATTGTAGGGACCGGAGAGTCAGGTTGGGTTCTCGTATCAAAAAAAGCCGGTGAATGGGGAATATATGGACAACTTGTTGACGAACAATTGTTCTCCTTTCCCAAAAGCGTTAGAACGCTGTTTCTGGCAGTCAGCTTTCTTACCATGTTTCTTGTTATCTTCCTTCTGTTTAACCTTAAACAGGATGAAATGGTCGTTATCAGATCAAGAATCAGGCGATTCCAGGTTAACCTTATGGAAGAGCTCATGGAAACTGATGAGGAGCAACAGTGGGAAGAACTGCGCAAAAACCTGACCGGAAAAAAACGCGAATTCAATGACCGTATCAAACGCGGTTTTGGCAGACGCGTCAAGCGCAAACACAGCGAAGCGATAGATCAACTCCTGGATAAAAGCTGGGAAGAAATTCTAACCGCTATTGGACGCAAGGAACATACCCAAAAAATCGGAACCGAAGAAATCAGGCTTATGCTTGAACAGGTCCTTCAAAACAACGCGATATCCCTTAACCTTACCAACGTTACAACGGGCATGCAAAGCCAAAGACCCGTAGCGCCTGACACTACACCGCCAGATGCAATGGAAGACCTTGAAGAGGTCGAGGAGCTCGACGAGGTTGAGTCTGTCGAAGAACTCGACGAGGTAGAATCTGTCGAAGAACTCGACGAGGTAGAATCTGTCGAAGAACTCGACGAGGTAGAATCTGTCGAAGAGCTCGACGAGGTAGAGTCTGTCGAGGAGCTCGACGAGGTTGAATCTGTCGAAGAGCTCGATGAAGTTGAATCTGTCGAGGAACTCGACGAGGTAGAGTCTGTCGAGGAGCTCGACGAGGTAGAGTCTGTCGAGGAGCTCGACACTGATCCAGCCTATGCTCCCGCCGAACCGGATGAAGTGGAATATCTGGACGGGGAATGGGAAGTCGAGCTTCTGGATGTTGCAACCGACGAAGAGCTCGCCGAGTTTATCGAAGAATCTGTCCCGGATGATATCCTTGTCTACGACTTTGGTGAAAAGCCCGGATTTGATGAGCCAGTCAGGCCTATTCCCGCAGAACAGGAATCGTATTCCTTTGCCGAGTTCGAAATTAGCGGACTCGACTTTACCTCTCTGGACGAGCTATTATCAGATACCGCTGAAACCGAAGAAGCAACAACAACAACAACAACAACAGCAGCAGCAGAAGAAGAAGACGCCGATAACGCCATATGGATCGGCGATATCCTTCCAGGCCAAACACCATCCCGTTCAATACTCCTTTCGGAACGGCATCCAGTTGAATTTCTGGAAGTAATTGGAGAGGATGAACCATCCCCCTTGCTTGATGTGGAAGAAACGCAGAATGATGAGGGAACGATTGTTAACCGGGATGGTATTTACGTTATTTCAGCCGCAGCAAAACTAGAGGACCCCGAAGGAATTAATTCAGATTTCAGGGAGCTGGTAAACTCGGTTTTACACTAGTCAATGGGTTTTTACATGCCGATGCGCGGCAACAAGTGCGGATACTATCGCTTCATCTGCCGGAGCAAATAAAAAATCGGACATCTCGGATACTGCAACCCAACGAATCTCGTCATGATCATGCAATCGCACATGACCATCCAATAAGATTGCCCTGACCGCCACCAAATGAACAACCTTGTCCCCGTAATCGTGTGTCGTCTCGGCAACCACATCTCCGGTTTCAATGCGAACATCCATTTCTTCGTGAAGCTCGCGTGCCGCGCATACGGCTGGACTTTCCCCCGCTTCCATTTTGCCTCCGGGGAATTCCCAATACCCACCAAGAGATATCTCAGCCTTGCGTCGTGCTATCAGGATGCGTCCCTCACGGTTTTCTATTACAGCGGCTGCGACATGTATCATACCTTAAGTATAAGAGTCAAAACTTCAGATTGTCAAAACCGATTTCGGAGTGTATCCTGTAACGCATGAACTTTAGCACAAAACTTATCGTTAGAAGTTATGAACTTGACGCCTACAACCATGTGAACAATTCAATTTATCTACAGTATCTGGAATACGGACGAATGGAATTTCTTAAGGCAATTGGCTTTAACTACCCAAAACTTTTTGAATCCGGATACTTTCTCTATGTTACTCACATTGATATTCGCTATAGAGCCTCTGCCCGTCTTTTTGATGAGCTTACCATCGAAGTAGTCCCGGTAAAACTGGGTAAACTATCGGGAACCTTCCATCAAAAAATAACCAATCAAGCAGGGGATCTGTGTGCGGAAGCAGATGTATCCTGGGGCTGCGTAGACAAAAACGGCAAGCCTTCCAAAATTCCGGATGAATTCGTGGTGCCCGCTCTTAAACCCGAATAACTACCAATGGTCAAAGGAGTCTGCTATGCATTTTACTGAAATAGTGATGCCCTTACTTGAAGTTATTTCCGATATCATCAGCATCGTGAGCGTTGGTGTCGTTATATACGGAACCGTTATCGCTATCATGAAATTTGCCAGAAATGAAATCGGCAGATTTGGCGGACTCTACACCATTCATCAGATTCGTGT
Organism: Spirochaetales bacterium; assembly: GCA_016929605.1. Classification (GTDB taxonomy): domain Bacteria; phylum Spirochaetota; class Spirochaetia; order Treponematales; family Treponemataceae; genus Teretinema. The sequence continues at coordinate 16,872 of JAFGIM010000162.1, forward strand.
ACTTCGGGCAGATCTAGGAACCTACCTGCTTCTTGGACTTGAATTTCTTATTGCCTCGGACATTCTAAAAACCATTGTTGAACCAGGCATGAAGGAGCTCGTCATCTTGGGCGGAATTGTATTTCTGCGAACTGTTCTTTCCTTTTTCCTGGATCGAGAAATCCGTCTAATTGAACAGGAAGCCAGAGATTTTATGGATATAAAACGCTAGGCAGCCCAAGAACCTCGTACGGGTCCATCGTTTGAATACCCCATTCATCAGCCTGGGCTTTAGCAAACCGAGCTCCAGCAATAACATCCTCGCTTCGATGCGCGTCAGAGCAACACACAATCTTGGCCCCCATATCGGCTGCCATTTCCCAAAACTCGCGGACTGGATAGGGAGGCCGAAGCCCTGAATCCCCACAGACAAAGGGTTTCTTTAATCCAAGTCCATTAATTTCCATGGGGATGTCATGGTGTATTGCGGATGCAATAATCTGCTGACAGGCATTTTGAATATCGCTATCCATTCGAGTATATCCCGCCAAGAATATATCTGGATGAGCAAACAGATCGTAAAGACCGGTTTCAAGCGCCTGTAGGGTTAGATCAAGATAAGAGCCCAAGAGCCGCTTCTCTGCAGCCTCCGGAATATACCAAAACTCACCTGCATCCCGAACCCAGTGAGATCCATACACCACATATTCTGCCCCGCACTCGCCCCGAATAAAATCGCGATACCAGGATTCATATAGAGGGAACCATTCACACTCGAATCCGTAATAAATTGGGAATGGAGTGTCTTGCCGCAGAGACAGGACCTGTTCACGATACAGGGATACATCGCGGACAGACATCCGACTTCCTGGCCAGGTAGCGTCATCGGGATATGGACAATGATCGGAAAAGCCAAGGGCGGAGCAACCATCCTTGGTTGCCTGAAGGACATACTCTGCCGGTTCGCCGGAGGCATGCTTGCATAAACGGGTGTGGGTATGAAAAGAGCTTGTGTTCACGTATGGTACTATAGCGACCCAAGCAAAAAGGGACAAGGCTACAGTTATTCCTCTTTCAGGAACAACTGCATAAGCATCACAAAGGCGTATATTTGCTTATACACCGAAACAATCCATTCTTTTATGGGCTGATCGGCATTAAGCTCAAGTTCCTTCCAGTTGGTAATCAAGGCATGCGGGCTTTTACCGTGATCCTCCAAAATTGTTTTAAGACTACGCGCTATCACGATAAAGTGCTGGGTTCCCTCGGTTAAAAAAGCAAGTGCCTTATCGTTTACGTCTTTGAGTTGGGTTCGAAGCTGTTTAACCACTTCCTTGTCCCGTTCAGCACGGTTCAGCATTGCCCGCAACTTGGAACCAATCTCGTCATCTTCGGCAAGGGCATCATCAAAGGCGGTAATCTTGTCCGAAAGCTCAAGTAATTCATGGAAGCTGCCAGAATATCCCTGGGACATTGCAGGAGCAGCCCACTTCCCTCGAACCAAAAACAAATCTGTTAACGCTCTAATATCGCGCTTAAAGTAGTCGATTAAAAAAGCCTTAAGGTAATTTAACTCTTCCACATATAAATACCCGCCAAGCATCTTTTTCTCAAAGGCAGCATTAGATCGTTCTGCATAGTTTTTAAGTCGTACTATTGAATCAGTTCCGAATATTTGCTTAAGGAGCTCTGTAGCCTTACTGGTCTTTTTTTCCTGTTGAATCTGCTGTATCATCATCTCGGTTTGGGTTTTAAGCTTCATCAAGTAGGTATCAACGATTCGGGGGGAAATTGGCTCAACCTGTACCGCATAGGCCGGGTTCTTATCCAAATGCCGTATGATTTGTTCAAGTACCGCGGATCGGCGAATTTCGGCCAGGGAGTTTGTCAGCTTATTCCAGGCGCCAATAGCTACCGGATCTACCTCGCGATACGCCTTTACGATCGAAAAAATACGCGGCCAATCTGCATCCAGGGGAAGAGCATAGGCAACAAGAGCAAAATCTTTAAGGTCTTCCAATACATACTCGCCACGGATGGATTCAAACTTTGGCGTATAATTAAATGATCGCTCCGGAATACCGGAATCAAATTTTTTAAGTAAAAAGAAATAATCAAAACAGACAAAACCCGCGAGTAATTCAAGCTGTGCGTACAATAGGTCTATCTTTCGAATCTTTTCAGCATCAAACTCCGCCATAAAGGCTGCCAGTTCATTCTTTGCCTGGAGCGCAAGCTCCTTGGGAGCGACCGTTTTTGCCCGCTCCTTGATGGAGTCTTCCGAAAATCGCTCTTTAAGCTTGGCTTGATTGTCCGAAAAGGACATTTCAACCAGGACATTCTTAAGCACCATAGAAGAATTTGCGTTGGCAAGAATCAACTGAGCGGCTCCAACTACCTTGTATAGCTCATAAAAAAACTTGGCCATAGCGGGGAGGGCTTCCTCCGAGCCGGGACGATACCATTTATACTTGTTTTTGGATAAATCTTTGGCAATCGCTTTTAATTGCCGGCGTTTTTCTGCCTCAGGGTCGGTAGATGAAAAAAAGACCTTGATTAAACGCTCAAAAATATTCCCGCTCTCTTCTGCCATAGTTCTACTATGGAACATAAAAAACCGGCTGTCAATCGAAGGCGTGCTTTGAGGATTGTTGTGAAATATTTCACATAAAAACAACCTTTTAGCTTGACCTCCTTCTACTCGCTTGATATACTAACAGTGAAATAATTCACAAGGAGGTGGGTATGGCCCTTTCTAAACCATCTGCAGAACGACTATCACGCCTTGCCCATCTTCTGGAACAAAGGCATGACCGACACACGCCAGTTTCTTCTACCGAACTGGAACGCCTTACCGGTTGGCCAAGTCACACCATTCGCAAGGATATCTCTGCTCTGTCCCTCCCGGAAACGGTGTCTACCACCGCAGGATATGATTCGCACCTACTGGCTACGGCAATTCGCCAAAGCCTCGGGTTTGGCGAAGAAACTCAAAACTGCTGTATTGTTGGCCTTGGGCGCCTTGGGTCTGCGTTTTTGGAATATACCGGGTTTACCGACAGCCCCTTTACCCTGTGCGCAGGGTTTGATTCAAACGTAAACCGCATAGAGATACTAAAGGCTTCAGTACCTCTATTCCCCACCTTCAAGATGAAGGAGATTATCCCCCGGCTCGCCATACGATACGCCATACTGTGCGTTCCACCCGAGCAAGCCCAAAACACGGCGCTTCGCCTTGCCGACTGCGGCGTGGCAGGAATCGTTAATTTTACCCCGGCTATAGTGCGCCCCATAGAGGGCGTTGAAATTGAACAAGTATCCATTGTCGACGTGCTTGGCGGCCTTGCCGCGCGACTCGCCGCAACGTAAAAAGACACGAAAGGAGTAACACATGAAACGAGTGTACAATTTCTCTGCAGGACCTTCGATGCTTCCCCAGGAAGTCCTGGAAAAAGCAGCGGCAGAAATTCTGGATTTCAACGGAACCGGACAGTCGGTAATGGAGATGAGCCATCGATCAAAGGCCTATAAGCCCATTATCGATAAAACTGAAGCCCTGCTTCGGGAACTCATGAACATTCCCGCAAATTACAAGGTACTCTTCCTTCAGGGTGGAGCAAGCTTACAGTTTGCAATGATTCCCCTTAATCTTAAGAAAAAGGGCAAGGCTGCCTATATCGATACCGGTGTATGGTCAGGAAAAGCGCTTAAAGAGGCAAAAAAATGGATCGAGGTTGACGTGGTCGCTTCTTCCAAGGACAAGACCTATAACTACATCCCCAAGGTGGACAAGGTTACTGGCGACTACGACTACGTCCACGTTACCTCGAATAACACCATCTTTGGAACCTTGATGAACACCTTTCCGGACACCGCAGGTATTCCACTCGTGTGCGACGCCTCGTCAAACATTCTTTCGGAACCGATGGATGTTTCCAAATTCGGCATTATCTACGCAGGGGCTCAAAAAAATCTGGGGCCGGCAGGGGTAACCGTGGTAATAATCCGCGAAGACCTTATCAGGGGCCCGGAACATCCTCAGGGAGATCTTCCCGCAGACCTTGCCACAATGCTTAGGTACGACACCCATGCAGCAGAAGGCTCTATGTACAATACGCCCCCCTGCTACTCTATCTACGTTATGGGATTGGTTCTTGAGTTCGTAAAAAAGATGGGCGGAGTGCCCGCTATGGCAAAGCTTAACGGTGAAAAAGCCGCGGTGCTCTATGACTACCTTGATTCAAGCAGCTTCTTCAAGGCAACCGTTGCCAAGGAATTCAGGTCCATCATGAACATCCCCTTTGTTACTACGATAACTGATGCAGAAAAGGCTGAAGCGATCAACAAGAAGTTTGTTGCCGAGGCTGAAGCGGCAGGATTTGTAAATCTTGCCGGACACCGGCTCGTGGGCGGAATGCGCGCTTCTATCTATAACGCCATGCCCATCGATGGTGTAAAAGCACTGGTTGAGTTTATGAAAGCCTTTGAAAAAAACAACGCCTAAGGAGATACCACATGTACAAGATACAAACGCTGAACAAGATCGCGAGCGAGGGCCTTGCCCTTTTTCCCCGCGACACGTATGAGATCGCCAGTGAAATACTCAACCCGGATGCAGTGCTCGTTCGCTCTGCCGATATGACCGCGATGGAGATTCCCCAAACCGTTAAGGCAATCGCCCGAGCGGGAGCCGGAGTAAATAATATCCCCGTTGCAAAATGCACTGAAGCGGGAATCGTTGTCTTTAATACCCCGGGAGCCAATGCTAACGCGGTAAAAGAACTGGTTGTTGGGGCTCTTATTTTTTCCAGCCGTCCCGTCCATAAGGCAGCTCAATGGGCCAAGGGCCTTGCAGGTAAGGGAGACGAAATTCCTGATCTTGCGGAAAAAGGAAAAAGTCAGTTCGTTGGTCCGGAAATCAAGGGAAAAACCCTTGGCGTTATCGGACTGGGGGCTATTGGCGCAATGGTAGCCAACGATGCAGTTGCACTAGGCATGAACGTTATTGGCTACGATCCCTTTATCTCGGTAGATGCCGCCTGGTCGCTTTCTCGTGCGGTTCACAAGGCCGAAAGCCTTGATGCCCTGCTAACCCAAGCCGATTATATCTCGCTGCACATACCGCAAACCGGAGATACCAAAGGCTTTATCAACGCAGATAA
>JAFGIM010000163.1 GCA_016929605.1 Spirochaetales bacterium
AGCTCGATGTTTTTCTTTCCTTCTATAAAATCAAGTCCAACCGCCTCAAAGGGAAGGCGGGTAATCGCATCATAGGCATCGCGAACATCTCCAAATGAAACTTGAAGGTGGATAGCCGGACGGGAGGGACTTTGGAGAATTTCCCGGTAGCATTGAGCAAAATGCCGTACCGCTTCCTCGTTTAGATCAAGGGCAAGGGCTGGCTCTTCAATCTGAATAACAGACACTCCTTCTTGATGTAACAGGTTGAGTAAGGATACATAGACAGCGGTTAGCGATGAAAGTGAATTGGCAAGAGTGCGGTCGCCGCTAAAAGAGGCGAGTGTTAAAAAGGTAAAAGGACCAATGACTGTTGGTCGAGTGATAATTCCCAGGTCGCGTGCTTCTTTCCATGCTTCCAGAGGCCCTGTTCCGGTAAGGGAAAAACGGGTGTCATCCGAGATGTGGGGAACAATAAAATGATAGTTCGTCGTGAACCATTTGCGTAGCGGAAGAGCAGGTAGATCACATTCGTTTTCTTGCCTTCCGCGGGCCATTGCAAAGCGGATATCCAGATCGGACGCTCCGGGGTAACGGTATTGACTGTCTATGGCCCCAACCATACAGGCGGTATCGAGCATCAAGTCGTAGAACGAGAAGTCGCCCGAGGGTATAAAGTCTATCCCCGCATCCTTGAGCGTTTTCCAGTTTTCGCGTCTGATTTGTTTTCCGGTTTCTTCAAGTTCTTCGCATCGTATTTTTCCTGCAAAGTATGCTTCTGTGGCAAACTTGAGCTCCCGTCTTCCCCCGATCCGGGGATATCCCGCTATGGCTGTTTTCATATCCGGCTCCTTGTGAACCAACTGTACCGGATATCTTTGTTATAGTCCAAAACAATTTAACTATAGCTTGTTATAGTTCTAATCTATTATAGATTCCTTTCCATATTTTCCAAGCTGTTCTATATATATACAGGCAGCTTGGCTTGCCATAAACGAGCGGTGAGTTATATACCCCACGGTTATTCGATCGTTAATTTCCAGCGGGACGGATACAATCGCGTTGCCATTTAAATCGCTCGTCAACACTCCGGTGGAAATCGTATAGCCATCCAGTCCAATCAAGAGGTTAAAAAGGGTTGCGCGGTCGCTCACTCGGATGTTTTTAGAGTGAGAGACCGTGCTCAGTATTTCCTCTGAAAAATGGAAGGAATTGTGCTCCCCTTGTTCAAAGGATAGACAGGGCCACGGTTCAAGGTCTTCCAGGTGTACGGTGTGTTTTTGTGCCAGGGGGTGGCGAGCGCTAACAAAAATATGCGGGGTAGCGGTAAACAAAGGAGTAAAGCGTAGATCCGCCTCCCGGATAAGTTTTTGCAGGACTTGTTCATTAAACTCGTTCAGGTACAGGATGCCGATTTCGCTTTTCAGGTTTTTTACGTCTTCGATAATTTCCGCGGTGCGGGTTTCCCTGAAAGTACATTCGTAGCCGTCAACGTTTAAAAGCCGGATGGTATCCACAAATGCGTTTACGGCAAAGGCATAGTGTTGGGATGAAACAGAAAAAAGCGGGCGAGGGCGGAGTTCTCCCTTCCACCGAGACTCAAGTAAATCAAATTGTTCAACAACTTGGCGGGCATATCCCAAAAACTCAATCCCTTCCGGGCGGACGCGTATCCCCCGATTGGTACGGTCAAAAATACGAATTCCCAATTCTCCTTCCAGCTCGGCGATTGCGGCAGACAGGCTTGGTTGGGAAATAAAGAGGCGGGATGCAGCCTCGTTAAAAGAGGTGTATTGCGCAAGGCCAATGGCGTATTTGAGCTGTTGAAGGGTCATGCGTGCTCTCCTCGCCAGATAGTATAGCATAGATTTGAATTTGCAAATGACTTGCAAAAATAGTGCGGTTGGGCTACAGTAAGGCCATGAAACGAATACTATTTTTTTGTATAGCAATGGCATGCGTCATTTTTGCACAGGATTTGGCTGCATCTCCTTCAGCCGAAGTGGATAGAAAACCAGTGATAGCGGTAAGTATCCTGCCGCAACAGTACTTTGCCGAACGCATTGGTTCAGGCCGTGTGGAGGTGCTTACCCTGGTTGGTCCCGGGCAAAGTCCCCATTCGTATGAACCAACTCCGCGGCAAATGGCTCTTCTTTCCCGCTCCGGTGTGTGGGTTCTTTCGGGTACCGATTTTGAACGCACCCTTACCCCCAAGGTTCATTCTCAATATCCTCAGTTAACGATTATTGATGGAACAGCCGGAGCTGTGTTCAGGTCGGTGGAAGCACATCAACATGAGGAGGAGGGGGATGGCTCTCATCACGAAAGCGACACTTCCGCTCTTAACCTTGACCGGCATACCTGGCTTGGCAGACACAACGCGAAGATTCTTGCCGCCCATGTTCGAGACGCCCTGGTGCTACTGGATCGGGAAGGTTCATCGGTGTATGAAAAGGCCTATCAGGAAACGATAGCCGATATAGATGCTACCTTTGATTCTCTTTCCCGTGAACTCATGCCAATGCGGGGAAAGACGGTCTTTGTCTTCCATCCGGCCTTTGGCTATTTTTTGGATGAATTTGGCATGAGCCAGGAAGCGGTAGAAACCGGAGGAAAGGAGCCAACGCCCAAGACCCTTTCGGCCCTGATAACCAAGGCCCGTTCCGAGGGAATTACGGTTATTTTTGTGCAAAAGCAATTTCCCGTATCTGCAGCCCGCGAGCTTGCTACCTCAGTAGGCGCAACCGTTGTGCCGCTTGATGCGCTTGCTTCCAACTGGCTCGAAAACATCCGCTACATGGGCGCCTCTATTGCCCAGTCGCTCGCTTCCCCAGCACGGCCTTAAGATACACGGACGTAAGATACACGGCCGGATTCTTCCGGCCTAGTAGCCAAGGGCTTCGCCAATAATAATAACGGTAAAGTCGCTTTTTCCCGGTTTTCGTTTAAAAACAGAATACACCTTGCAGATACGGGTGTCAGCGTGGCAATCTGCGCAACGTCCTGTTTTAGTGCAGGGGTTCCCCGTGCCAAGGCGTTTGTTGTTGAGGGGAGAGGCAACGAGCTCAAGTCGATCCTCGGCTTCTCTCATATCCCGAACGATTTTATTGTATCCGGCAACAACTACCGTTTTTTTGGGTCCAAAGGTAAGCGCTGCAACACGGTTTCCATTTCCATCTATATTGTACAGTTCTCCCTCCAGGGTAATCGCATTGCACCCGGAAAGAAAAAGATCGCTGGTAAGCTGAGCGCGCATAACTTCCATTTTTTCGTCGGGGGTCAGGCCAGCTCGGGAGTGATTGAGTACTCGGGCGCCCATACCCTCAAGGCGGTCATGTATGGCGAGCGAGGCAAGAGTCATTGAGCCACCAGTGCCCACGCTCATACCGGTGGTAACCTGCGCGGCTATCCAGTCGGCGGCTTGTGAAGCGCTGTCCATGTACAGAGCGGCGAATCCATTTTTTTTAAGAGCCGCGCACGCAGCCTCGCCGAGCGTTTTAGCATGCCATTTTTCGGTTTCTTTCATCTTATTCCTCCCTGTTGCCAAATTGATGCGTGTACCTTACTCTGAAGACGGGGGGAAAGTAAATGCCGAAATTCTGCGCAATTGGACTGAGCAGTACAATTCAAGAAACCATTACCTTTGACAGTGTAGCCATAGGCGATGTTAATCGTTCAAAAAGCTATCGCTTGGATGCCTCTGGCAAGGCGGTTAATGCCGCACGCGTATTGGGTCAAATCGAGAAAGGCTCGGTGTCGGCTGTCTGTCCCCTTGGGCGAGAAAACGCCGCCCTTTTTCTGTCTCTAGCCGCAGAAGACTGTATTCCGGTAATCCCGGTTATGACTCCGGGAAAAACTCGTTATTGCTACACTTTGCTCGAAAGCTCCCGGGGACGGGCGACGGAGCTTGTGGTAAGCGAGCCGGTGTCCTCCGCCGCTTCAGAGACCCGCGATTTTAAGCGTGCCGCAGATAATATCCTGGAGATTCTTTCCGGTATGTCGGTAACCGGGGCCTTTATCATGGCGGGAAGCCGCCCCGCAGCCTTTCCGGACAATTTGTACCCCCGGCTTCGCTCCTTTGCCGCTAGCAGGGGTGTTCCGGTGATGGTGGATTTTCATGGTAAGGACTTACTCGATACTATTGCAGCGGGCGCTCCGGAGGTTATCAAGATAAACGAGCGGGAATTCCTTTCTACGTTTGAGCCGGCACACACAGAAATGCGTGAATCTGATTTGGCCGATAGTATAGTACGGGAAAGTAGCCGCCTTGGTTCCATCATTATCGTTACCCGTGGCGCCCGTCGCGTCCTGGCCGCTTGTAACGGCAAGGTATATCGCGAACCGGTTCAGCCGGTGGAACCGGTTAACGAAATCGGTTGTGGAGATGCTTTTTCGGCGGGTTTTATTCATACCTGGACAGCGACTAACGATATCCAGCGTGCGCTTAAGAGCGCAGTTACCTGTGCCGCCGCTAATTTGGTAACGGAACGGCCAGGAAGCATTAAATAATCGGGATTCCCTGTTGCAAACCCCGGCCCGTGCGGTATACACTCCTTTTCGGATTACAAGGGAGTAACAGGGTATGACACGCGGTTTTGATAATGAACGATATGTGGCTGAGCAAGCATCTTTTATCCGTGAGCGGATGAAGCGCTTTGATTGTCGTCTGTATCTGGAATTCGGCGGAAAGCTCTTGAATGACTTTCACGCATCTCGCGTCCTTCCCGGTTATGATCCAAACGTAAAGATTCGCCTGTTAAAAGAACTTAAGGATGACGCGGAGATAATTCTGTGTATTCATGCAGGGGACATTGAACATCGTAAAATCCGCGCCGACTATGGTATTACCTATGATGCAGATGCAATGAAGCTTATTGACGATTTGGGAGAATGGAACCTCTCTGTCGGCTTTGTTGTTATTACCCGCTGGGAAAATCAACCTGCTGCAAAGGCATTCAAGATAAAATTGGAGAACCGTGGTGTTAAGGTGTATTGCCATACTCCAACCAAGGGCTACCCGACTGATATAGACCGTATCGTTTCCGATGAAGGCTATGGAGCGAATCCCCGAATCGAAACGACTAAACCGCTTATTGTTGTAACTGGCCCTGGCCCGGGTTCGGGCAAGATGGCAACCTGTCTTTCGCAGATCTATCACGACAATAAGCTGGGCATTCATGCCATGTACGCCAAGTTCGAGACCTTTCCGATTTGGTCTCTTCCACTCAAGCATCCGGTGAACCTCGCTTACGAAGCGGCTACCCTGGATCTTAAAGACTTTAATCTTATTGATCCCTTCCATCTAGACGCCACTGGAGAGACAGCGGTGAACTATAACCGCGACGTTGAATCCTTTCCCATTTTACGCGCCATATTGGAACGTATTACCGGTTCAGCCGAGATTTACCGCTCTCCTACCGAGATGGGGGTAAACCGGGCCGGATTTGCCATTATTGACGACGAAGCGACTCGGGAGGCAGCCAAACAGGAGATTGTTCGCCGGTATCTCAGGATTTCCTGCGAGTTTATGATGGGTATGACCGATCAGGATACCGTAAATCGGGCCGATCGCTTGCTTAAGGAATTGTCCATCGGCGTGGAATATCGGCCGGTGCTTGTTGCCGCCCGAAAGGCAGCAGAGGAAGCATTCCAGTCTGCTTCCCGAAAAAAAGAGAGCGAGTCCACAGTCGATGTGCATTGCGGTGCGGCTCTTGAATTACCCTCCGGAGAGATTGTAACCGGCAAGAACTCACGCCTGCTTCATGCCGCAACAGCAGCTGTTCTTAATGGTATTAAGACCCTCGCTGGCGTCCCGGACAATATACAGCTCCTTTCTCCTTTGGTTATCGAGGCGGTTGGAAATTTTAAGCGAAAAACGATGAAGGGTAAAAGCGCGAGTCTAGATGTCGATGAGGCGATGATTGCCCTTGCCATCAGTTCGGCGCTGACTCCCATGGTTCAAACCTGCCTTGATCACCTACATGAACTTCGTGGGTGCCAGATGCACCTTACGCATTACCCCACCCCCGGTGATGAAGCAGGTTTGCGTAGGCTTGGGGTAAACCTGACCTCTGATCCCGTTTTCGCTTCTCATCGACTATTTGTGGAATAATTCGTCAAGCGGGCGTATACTAATCCGGTATGGCAGCGCACCGGAAAACACCCTTGGCGGTATTCCTTTTTTTGGTATTGTTCTCTGTGGTTTTTTCCACGAAGGTCCGTGCCGAACCGACTATTACTTTTGAGCTACCAACAATTATTGGTGGGGATGGGGAGATCGAGCGATCGCTCGAAGCATCCCTGGAAGGGTTCATCGAGTCCTTTCGCGATGAGCTCAATGAGCGACTTGATAAACCGGATGTCCTGACCGGGTTTGCCCGCGCTTCCTCCGTTGCCCCATTAACTCCGCATGCTCTGTATTTCTCGTCACCCTATTCAGCCTTTATCGGCTTTGATGCAGCCGTGTATGCCCCACCTCTTTCCACCTCGATAGATCGGGCCTCCGATATTGACGAAGACTGGGACGAGATGATGGGCGGCTCTATGCAACCGCTTTCCATTCGCCTTCGCTTTCCCCTTGATATGGTGCGAGAGAATTTGTTTGCCGGATTTTCGTGTGGATATCTTTCTGTTGAATCAGGTGATTTTGCGTTTGACTATTATACCATTGGTATTTCTTCTGGCTTGGTTATCGGTGGTTGGAAGGATAGACTTGCAAGTTGGGATGGTCTTTCGTTACATGGTGGAATCGATTATTCCCATACGATTTTTTCTGCCTTGCATGATCCGGGGCAAACCTCTCGTCAGGACAGTTTTGATCCGGATGGATCGGGAGGAATCCCGACCCTAACTGCCTCATATACAGTGGATCCACAAATAAGCGCTGCCTTTACCCTTTCCAGCGGGTCTTTGGTTCTTCAAGCTTCCACCGGTGTTACCCTTGTGGAGCTCTTTAGTTTTTCGTGCGGTCTTGGTCTCTCCCTATCTCGCGTGGGCGCATCCTTGTCCATAGATGCCGAGGAGGAGATCAGGATTGGGGGAACTCTTGCAGACTATATCGAAGGCTCGGGAAGTGTAGCTGTTCACGGAGAGGTAGTTGGCGTCCACGCCTGGTATGCGCAGATGTATCTACATGGTGCAATGGAAATGCGCCTTGGATCCTTGGTGCTGAGCTTCCCGGTTATTTGGGTTCCTGAAACATCCCTTGCCTGTGGTTTGTACGCGGGGGTGCGATTTTGAAGCGCTGCCTGTGTATCCTTTCGTTAGTACTACTTTCCCTTTCCATGCTGAGGCCTGAACATCTTGGTAGAACTGTCATTACCTCGACCTCATGGGAGGTGGAAGGTTTTTCTCCTGACGGTGGTTTTGCCTTGGCGAGTTCCTTCTCCATTCAGGGGCTTCCCCTAGACCGATCGGTACTAACCCTTCGATCGGGCTACCGCTGGATAGACTCTGGCGAAGGCCTTTCCGTTCCCGGCTTGTCCTTAACCGGTGGTTATCGCATACCGCTTCCCCCCTGGCTTTCGCTCAAGCCAATGGCTGGCGTCTATTCAGACTTTGCGATAATTCAGGATGGTATAGAACCAACTGTCGGAATTACCGCAGGCCTCCAGCTGTCGTTTTTACTTCATGATCGCGATTACCTTGATCTTGTTCCTTCTTTTTCGTTTCCGCTCATGGACGGAACCCCTGCCCGTTTTTCTCTTGCCTTCGCTTCACGCAGAGAGACGCCCTGGCTTATTCCCGTTCCTCGGGTTAAGGCTCGTCTTTCGCTGAGCGATACGGTTTTTTCTCCGGAT
>JAFGIM010000164.1 GCA_016929605.1 Spirochaetales bacterium
CAATGGCAATATGTCGTAAAGGCGACGGTCCTTCTCCTCGCCGTTCTTTACGATATTTATACCCGGCGCAAGGCTGGTTTGGGTTGATCTTCTGAAGGGTTAAGCCCCTCACCGCCCGTGGTCTTTCCTCGAGACCACGGGCTTTTTTTTATACAATGCACAATAACGGTGTATACTCTTTGGTATGAAAAGAATTTTGTTGCTGTGCCTCCTGGTTTCCTTTGTTATTTCTTGTTATTGCGAGTCCGCTTCAGTTGATAGCTCCCGCTTTATTCAGGTAGACGGCACTATGTTCCGCACTCCGGATGGAAGGCCATGGATTGGCCGTGGTGTAGCCTTTGGGAATTCTGTGTGGAATAACCCGAGCGAAGCTACCTCTTTTAAGCATCATCGCATGGAAGATTATGGCCGGGTTAAGGCAATGGGTTTTAACTCGGTACGCTTTTACATTAACTACGCTCTTTTTGAAAGTGACTCTCGTCCGGGCCAGTATCGGGAGCAAGGATTTTCCTGGCTTGATCAAAATATCGCCGCCGCCAGAGATCAGGGTGTCGGGTTGATTCTTAATATGCACTATCCCCAGGGCGGATTTCAGTCAAATGGAGCGGGGGATGCTTTGTGGAATTCCAAAAAAAATCAAGATCGTCTGGTCGCTCTTTGGAAAGAAATTGCCAAACGGTATCGGGGCGAGCCAGTCATTATCGGCTATGGACTGGTAAACGAGCCGGTGCCGGTTCATGGAATAGAAGAATGGGAAGCGCTCGCCCAGCGTCTTATTACCGCGATTCGAGAGGTGGACGCACATCACATTATCTTTGTCGAGCGTGCCATCTGGCTTAAAAGCGGCTCTTCCAACGAGATTTCTTCCCGACTTTTTTTCCCAAAAGGGCTTAGCGATCCCTCCCGTCAGCTTGCCCTGGAATTTCATTTTTATGAACCGATGGGTTTTACTCATCAAAACACCTCGTGGACTGGATGGAAAGGGCTCTACGCCTCATATCCCGATGAGGGGCGCATAGAAGTGGAAGATGCTCAGTGGGCAGGGTTTGCCAGCGCTAGCCAAGCGCTTCCTGCGGGTAATACGTCTTGGCGTGAATTGGGAGGGATCCCAGTAACCTGCGATAACCCTTCTTATCTTGTCGCATACCCGACAGTTCAAACACAGGGTCTGGGCGCAAAGGGCAGGGTGTGGATAGAGGAACTTCGAGTAGAAGCTTCTTCCGATGGCGGTGTTACCTGGAGCCAGCTTGGACTGATAGATGGTTCCTCCCTCTCTGGCTGTGATTTTTGGTCAAGTGATGGGTCTGGTTCTCTATCTCTTACCCACGGTAAAGGAAAAAATGACAAGACCATTACCGTGAGCGGGACAGGCGGGGATGCGAACATAACCTTCCGCGGAATACCGATTTTGTGCGACAAGAATCAAACATATCGCCTTACTGGACGACTTAGCGGGGAGTCTGTGTCAAAGACTGCCATGGTAAGGTTCCGCCTTGATTTTTATTCCGGAAAATCTCTTACTGCCTGGAACAAGCGCTATCTGGAAAGTCGTCTTGCTTCCTATATAACCTATGCCCGTCAACAAGGCGTGCCCCTGTATCTTGGCGAGTTTGGGCTTGCTTCGGATGCGTTTCGGGAACAGCGGGGAGGGCTTAACTGGGTGGAAGACATGCTCGATATTCTTGTATCAAATAACATGAGCTATAACTATCATACATGGAAAGAAAGCGCCTTTGGCATCTATCAAAATGACTCAGACTACGCAGATCCTTCCCAGGTTAATTCCCCGCTAGAGCAAGCCTTTATTCGCATGCAGAGCCCGGAGCGCGGGAGTGCCAGCTTGTTTTCGGCACCCTAGCGTCTTATACTTATACCTACATGAATACACCCAAGTTTGCTAAAATAAATGATCGCTCTTCTTTTATAATAACATTCGTTTTAATTGCCATAGCAGCAATTTGGGCTATTGCGGCGGTAGCGGGAATTAGCCAGAGAAACTCGGAACTTGCTCAAACCGAGGACGAATTAGTACGTCTTAACCAGCTTGTAGCCGAACAAACGGGAAGTCTCTTTAGAGAGGTAAAGGGTCAGCTCATCTTGTTGGAAACCTGGCTAGCAGCAAATCCGGATAAAGATCCTCGCACGGATAAGGACTTTATAGACCTTGTTACTGTAATTCGTCAAAACAATCGCATCCCTATCGATATACGCCTTGTCGACGAAAATGGAGGTCTTTTCTATATTCCGTCAGAGAGTCTGAGTACTCCACGCGCGAATGTTGCAGATCGTGAATACTTCACGGCTCAACAAGATGGGCAAACCAGGGGCTTTTATATCAGCGCGCCGGTTCAAAGCCGGGTTACCGGTGTATGGGGAATACCGGTGTCGTATCCCATTTCCTCCGGAAACGTGGGGATGGCCGTCATCTTTGCTGCCATTGAACTGCCTCCACTTAATGAGCTCTACGAAGCCGTCAGGCCAAAACCGAGTGGAGCGATAAGTTTGGCAAGAAGGGATGGCACCCTTCTAGACAGGGTTCCTTTTGACAGTACTCTTATGGGCACATCCCTTTCAAGGTCTTCAGATTCCGACGAGTTTTACGAAGGAGCTCGCCACTTTATCTCTCCGATTGACGGGGAAACCAGAATAATCGCATTTCATATCATGAAAGACTTACCACTTATGATTAGTGTCTCGGTTTCCAAAAGTGATATTCTTTCATCATGGTACGAGCGCATGCTGGTGTGGATTATTGTATTGGTGGCAGTATCCATACTGCTTGCAGCCCTTGGCCTTTTTTTATGGAGTAGCTGGAGCATAAACGTACAAAACTCAAATCTTATGAGTGCGATGAACGAAGAGCTTACGAATGCGAACGAGATGGCTCGCCTTGTTACAGAAAACAGTACGGATGTGTTTACGGTACTTTCGCTTCCGGAGATGATCGTTGAGTACCTTAGCCCATCGGTGGAGCGAAATTGGGGATGGAAAGAGACAGAACTAAAAGGAAAGACAATTGAAGCCTTGCTTGATAAGCCTACCTACACAAAGGTACGCGATACGATAGACGACATGCAAAAAAGGCTCGCTATGGGTGAGTCATCGGCTCGCCATGGTAAACTGGATATAAACGTTGCACACAAGGATGGGCATCAAATTCCGCATGAACTGGCGTCAACCATTATTTACGACAATCGGAGTAAGCCGATTAAGATTGTAGCCTTAGCCCGGGATTTGTCGGAGCGTAAGGCGAATGAGGATATCGTTCGCGCTATGGCCTTTTATGATCGTCTTACCGGTCTCGCCAACCGTCGCCTTCTTGAAGACCGGTTAGTCCAACTTTTGCCGCTTACTCTGCGGGAGGACAAAAAAATTGCCATACTGTTTATTGACCTTGATCGTTTTAAGCCCGTTAACGACACCTATGGCCATGAGGCAGGAGACTGGCTCCTTAGGCAGGTAGCTGACCGTATGCTTGCGTCGCTGCGAGAGTCAGACTTGGTGGCCCGTACGGGTGGCGATGAGTTTATCGCTGTTCTTCCAGATGTAGGGACGAGCGATAATGCATCGCTAATAGCGGACAAAATTCGGGAAAGGATAAGCGAGGCATATCCGTATGACGAAACCAATACTTTCTCGATATCGGCGAGTATTGGGGTTGTGCTTTGTCCCGATCATGGCAGGGATACTCGTAGTCTTTTGATGCTCAGCGATACGGCTATGTATCAGGCAAAAAAGTCTGGACGTAATCGGGTTGTGTTGTATTCAAGCGATACGGCCGCTCTTGCGGGTATGCATACCTCAGTGAGCATTATACCCTGGCAGGATTCGTATAAAAGCGGGAACGACGAAATAGATAAGCAACACCGGAAATTGTTCCAAATGGCGAATGAACTTCTTCGATTGACTTCACAAAAGGATGTAGAAAAAGAAGAATGTATGGATGCCATCGCTCATTTGGGAGCACATGTGCAGGAGCATTTTCATACTGAGGAAACGATGCTTTTTAGTCTGGGCTACCCGGACGCTCTTATGCATAAAATTCTTCATGCTGATTTGACTAAGCAGTTGGGTGTTCTTAAGGCGCGCTATTACAAGGAAGAGTCAACCCTTGATGAACTTGTTACGTTTATCGCTAAAACTGTTATAGACGAACACTTGCTCAATGAGGACAGAAGGTTTTTCTATTTATGGAGATCAGATGATCTATATAACCCGACACGGAGAGAGCACCGCTAACGTTGAGCATGTGTTCTCCAATAGGGGACTAAAGCATCCGTTAACGGATAAGGGTAAAAAACAGTCGGAGAATTTAGCTCTCTTATTACAGGGAGTTCGGATTACCTCTGTGTATGCAAGTCCAATTTTGCGCGCGATTGAGACAGCCTCTATCGTTTGCTCCCAATTACATATTCCGCGGTTTGAGGTGAACTCACTTTTAAGGGAATATGATGTTGGATTTCTTGAAGGATTGTCCGATGCACAGAGTTGGGATTTGTATTTTAAAAATGAGCGGCAGTGGATTAGTACATCTAATCGTGATAGCTCCCTTTTTAACGGAGAAACCTTTAATCAGGTACAGCAGCGATTCAGGCAATTTATTGATTACCTTTTCTCCAGTTATTCTCCTGCAGATCACAATGTTTTGATTGTTACGCACGGTGGTCTACTAAAAATTGGATTACCCGCAGTGGTAAGCAACCAAAATATTAGCGAGATTGTGGAAAAAGGGATTGGAAATTGCCAGTTGCTCCGCTGCCAAAAAAGCGGATCTTTACTGCATATTGGCTGATCACCACCGGGCGTGCCGGCATAGCATTTGGCGTAAAGTAACTACGACCTGGTAAGTCGGTACAACATTACGTCATATACTGGTCGGGAGCGCATAAGGTCGCAAGCAAGTTGCGCTATCAGGCAGACAATAACAAGACCGCCAAGATGAGAAAGATTGCCACTCATTTCCAGGATGAGTACGGTACCGGTTACCGGGGCTCTTACAACGGCGGTAAAGAAGGCGGCCATTCCCAATATCAGAAAATTGACGATTTCGATGTTGGTAATAATTCCCGCTGTGTGTAAGACAGTTCCAAAACCGGTTCCCACAAGGGCTCCGCACACCAGTAGTGGCAAGAAGATACCACCTGCCGTTCCCGCTCCGTACGAAAGACCCGAGAACACCAGTTTAACCAAAAAGAACAGGGCTATAGACAACACGCTGTATTGGGCAAGGGCAAGCTGCTCAACCAGTTCATGCCCGCCTCCGATCGTTTGGGCCAGGGTAAAGCCAAGGGGTATGGAAACAAGAAGTGGGAGTACTGGTCTAAGAATTGGAGGAATGCCTAGTCGTGCGTACAGACTTTGCGATAGATACAGACTTTGCTTAAACAAGTCCCCGCAAAAGGCGGAAAGAAGACCAAGGATGATGAGCCAGGGGAAATGATTTAAAGACAACGGGGTAATTGCAGGGAAAGAAAAACTGGGCGCTAATCCAAAAAAATGACTTGATACAAAGTCACCCATGGCGGAGGCAGCCATTGCGCACAGGAGCATGAGCGGGGAAAAATGTTTTTGTAATTCTTCCAGGGCAAAGAGGACTCCCGCAAGCGGTGCATTAAAGGCCGCCGAAAGTCCTGCGGCCGCGCCGCTAATCATAAGGAAACGCAGTTCTGCGGGAGATCGGTTGCCAAGTCGGGAAATAGCCTTGCCGATGTATCCACCCATTTGGACCGAGGGGCCTTCGCGTCCAAGGGATAGACCCGCGCCAATAGCAAGAACGGCGGATATAAATTTTAAGGGTAATTCGGTAAGCCAGCGGTGGGAAAGCTTTCCCATCAATTCGCCTTTTATCTGCGGGATTCCGCTTCCTTTTATCATAGGCCGTAGTTTTGACAAGAGGCCAAGCAGCAATCCAAGGGCGACAATAACGGCTATCCATATAAGCGTCCACAATGGGGAATGAACCGAAAGGAATGCATAGACACGCGATCTTGCGTGCTCCCCATGGCTTAGGGCAAGCCGAAAGGCAAGGACTACAAAACCGGTAGTAATACCAATAAGTACGCTTTGAAGAATAACACCAAGGCGGGTTTGCCATAGAAGCTTACACCAAGCAAGAGTGATTCGATGGGCTTTCATACAAAAGAGTATAAAGAAAAACGCCCAAAGGATAAAGCGGTACTGTACACCTTGAAGTTTTTGGTGTTTTGACAGTAATGGTTAAAAGTTCTACAATTCAGGCGATGAACGACTATAAACCCATTTTTAGAAACGAAATTCTCCGTGGAGAAAAGGTCGCCTGGCTTTTTCGGTGGGTCTTGTATGGGTTGGTGGCATTACTGGCAGCGTATGTATACTTTGCCGAAAACAGTATCGCCGGGCTTTATGGTATGTGGATGTCGCTGGTGGCTCTGCTGTACAACGGCATCTTGACCATTGTTATTCTTCGCAAACGATTGGTCCCGCAAATCCGGTTTTTGTCTGTGTCTCTCGATGTGATTTTTTTGACCTTGTATAACGGGATTGATGCTTGGGCAAACTCGCCCCTGGTACCCATTACAACGGCGACTTTAATTCTGTATCCGGTCTTGCTTTTTCTTGCAGCTCTTCGGCTAGACCGTCCTCTTATCATTTATGCGACCATTCTTAGCATCATATCCATGAATGTCCTTTTTTTTATTTTTTGGCCGCATATGGATAGAGACTTGGTATCTCGCCTGGTGAGCGCCAATATTCCCGGGCAGATGTATCGGTCTATCTATGTACTCTTGTGCGGTTTGCTTATGTTGTTTATTCCGACTATGGTTGAACGGCTGTTACGTAACCAACAGATAATCTTTAACCAGAGCCTTTCGCTCTATGAATTGGCTCGGCATGACGCGCTGACGGGGCTTCCGAATCGATTACGACTTGAGGAGTATTTACCGGTGGAAATTCTTCGAGCCGGAAGGGAGAGTCGCAGTATCATTATCGCTTTTATGGATTTGGATGGTTTTAAACCGGTAAATGATATCTTTGGACATGATGCTGGGGATCAGGTCCTTGCCGAAACTGGGCGGAGGCTTTCGCGTTTAATTCGTGCTTCTGATCTTGCTTCTCGTGTCGGAGGCGATGAGTTTGTTCTTATCCTTCCCCAGACACAATCGGTGTGCGACGTTACGGAGGCGGAAAACAGAATTAAGAAGGCAATAGCAGAGCCAATCATTTGGAATGGACAGATAATTACGGTAGAGGCAACAATCGGCTTTGCTCGTTTTCCCGAGGATGGTAATGACCCGGATACGCTCATTGGTATTGCCGATCGTGCCATGCTCAACAAGAAACAAAAAAGAACACTTATCTAACGGAGTATTACGATGCGAAACAAAATTTCTTTTCTTTTAATTCTTTCTCTGTTGCTTTTTGTTTTTCCGCTTGCCGCAGACGACCAGAACATTGTGTGGTCGGCCCAAAACATTCCGAACCCGACAGAATCGAGTACGGGCTATGTTACTTCAATTGGTGGCTACGTAACAGATGATGAAGTGGCTACTATCAACGAACTGGTCCTTGCCATAGAGCGGGATATCTCTGTCGAGATCGCTGTTGTTATTGTTCCTTCGCTCGCCGATGATATTTTTACTGAATCTCAGAATTTGTTTGATGCCTGGAAGATCGGAAAGGCAGATGCAGATAACGGATTGCTTATCGTTGCCTCGATAGAAGATCGAAATTTCAGGACCCATACTGGATATGGCATGGAAGGAATATTTACCGACTCCCTTATTTCCCGCTTACAAGAGACTATCGTGATTCCCGCGTTTCGCGACGGACGTTACGGGGACGGGATAATTAACTATATAACAGAGATTGACCGGATTCTCCGGGACCCTTTTGCGGCAGAAGAGCTTGCATCGGCAACAAGGTATTCGAACCAAGATGGGGCGGGAAGCCGTTCAATAGGTGAGCGATTTTCCAATTTTCAAGAAAACGCCCTGCCGTTTTTTATCTTTGGCGGGGTAGGATTTCTTGTATTGCTTGGGGCGGTAGCTTCTTTGGTGAGCGAGCTACGCGCTGTTCTTAAGAACCGCAAAAAAAAATATGCAAGTTACTCGAGTATTCTTACGCTTGAGAAGAAAGGTCTTGCAAAGCAGGGCTTTGGCATGCCCTCATTCTTCTTCCCCTTTGGCGCGGTGTTTTTTTCTGTTGGACTCGCGATTGGCGGTTTTTTGGAACCAAAAGAAATTATCTTTGCCGGTCTTTTAGTGCCGGCCTTTGGTCTTTTCGTCTCTCTTGTCCTGATGCGCTGGAGCTCCATCGTCCGCAATGGTATTATCGAGCGCTGGAGAGCGACTGCCAGAACCTGTCCTGAATGCGGAAGCGCCATGAACCGTTTATCCGAAACCGATGACGATGTGTATCTTGCGCCAACACAAGTAAAGGAAGAAGAAATAAAATCGACTGACTACGATGTGCATCTTTGTTCTGCGTGTGGAGCAACCACGGTGGAAAAATACCGTGGTCGCCGCTATGAATTGTATACGGCCTGTCCTTCCTGTAAGGCGATGGCTCACAGGCAAAAAAAACGCGAGGTGCTTACCAAACCAAGCTACACTCACACGGGAAAGGCACTCTTGCATTTTGAATGTTTGGCCTGCGCCGCAACCTACACTAAGACAGAGTCGATCCCCAAGCTGACTCGTTCAAGTTCGTCCTCCGGCGGCTCAAGTGGTAGCTCATCCAGTAGTTCTTCCTTTGGCGGAGGAAGATCAGGTGGCGGCGGCTCAACGAGCAGTTGGTAGCCCGGCGTTTGCTATCCTTACATGGTATCGTCAGTAGTAGACAGAGGTAAGAATGGAGGGAACTGCTCCCTGAACTGGACCGTTTCTAAGGACTTATCCGATACGCTCGCGCAAGGCTTCCTGAAGAACCTGTGAAAAGTTGACCTTTTGTGCCTCGGCGGCCTCGTTGAGCCAATTAGGAATAGTCAGAGTTTTCTTGACTGAACGGTTACGAATTTTGTCCCCGACCATTTCAGGGCGACCCTCAACAGGGGCTACGAAAGCCCCTGGCTCGGTGGGGATCGCAGCGGGATCGGAGCTGACAGGAATCGTGTCTCCATCCTCGATCATGCCGTAAAGGTGAAGCGAGAGTGCCTCACGGGCCATGGAAAGAGACTTCTCCAGGGTATCTCCTGCGGACACGCAACCAGGAAGGTCGGGGAAATCCACAGAATAGCCTCCTGAATCGACGCGGCGGAAATATGCCGGATACAGATATATTTTCATCTCAGGCCTCCAGATCAAGCCCGGCTTGCCGAGCGATACTCCGAACCGTACCCGGCGCGAGGTTTTTCCTTGGGTGGGGTACTGTTACCTTGCCCGGCTTGGTCGGGTGAATGAGTTGGACATGCGACCCAACCTGATGTTTGACTATCCAACCATCTGCGGAAAGGGTCTTCAGAATGTCGCGTGATGACCAACTCTTCACAAATGAAATATAATACGTATTTATACACGTGTCAATATGCATCGTACATGCTTGCGTAAACCATGCGCTCGTTTTCCAGGGAGAGGGCAAGGGCGTCAGTGCTGAGCGCGATGCCTCCTGCAGCTGCGATAGTGGTCGCTCAGCCTGAAAGGAAAAAACACGCAATGGTTGCGGCCGTGGTAAGCGCAACTGTTCCTATCTTGATCACTTTTTTCTTAGTTTTGTCTTTGTCGATACGTTTTTGAATGGCGAACAATTCTTCCTCGGTTGGCTGCATGTGCTTAAAGACTTCCATGACAACCGGGGTTATTTCCCATAAACAGAGCGTGTCGTCGAGTATTGATTGATGCACTTGTTCTTGCGCGGTGCTGACCCACTCGAAATTTTGTAACAGGGTTTTTGTTAAGTCTTTGTTCTTTTTGCGCTGATAGTTTCTTGGGAGATAGGTGATCTCGGGCATTGAACGTACGATCTTGGTTCGCTCTTGCTTTACCGCTTCAAGACTCGCAAGACCATTATTGTAGGCGCTCAGTGTGATGGCATATCGCTCAGGAGATGAGTCATCAATCATTTGGCCCAGGTTGATGTTCTCATCAACGATGTTAATAATTTTTTCTTCAAGGCTGTCATAGTACGCGCGGGTTTCCCGGAGGCGCGTCCATCGCTCGTCATCAAGGTCGTCGCAATAGCTCTTTCGAATCCTTTCCAGCTCATCCCGGTTTTCGCTCAATCTCCGCAAGGCTTCTTCTTTGAGCAGGGTAGTAAAGTAAATCCATGTCGTATCATCGCTAGAATCACTCATGGATCGTAAGTTTTCGAGTAAATAGGGATTGGCAGTAGTGTAGCCAATATATTGAAGCGTACTTAAAAGATCTTTTTCCATATAAGAGAGCATTTCTTCTGATGCCTGGGGAATTGCGGCGAGAAGGGGTTCTCGTTTATCCAGGATAAACCGAATGTTGCTCAGGTTCATCTCCCTATCAAGGGAGGCAGGATATCGCAGTTCGTTTGCGCGTCTGACGGCACCAGAGAAAGTTGAAATATGCTTTTGGTCATAGTCAAAGAGTGCGCTTAAGAGTTTCGTTACCCGTTGTTGCTCTCTTCCTCAGGTGAGGCGGGTCTGTTCGGGTCTTTAATGAATCGCCCAGTGGCAGGATCGCGTAATCTTCCCCCCCCAGCGGTTTCTGCGCCGATGAGCCCTATAGCGTTATCCGTTATAGAAATAGAACGTTCCAAAGAAGCAGCTTGCAGAGCAAAAGGAGTCAGTAAAATAATTTAAATGGTCAAAAAGACCAGTCGTTTGATTTTTTTATTTCTCATTCGTCGTACACATCCTTCCGGTGTCCAACAGTGACCGCAACGATAACCATTAGCTCATCCTCAATTTTACATATTGCCCGGTAATCTCCGACACGATAACGCCATAGACCTTTTTTGTCTCCCATCAGCGCCTTACCTCTATTTCGGGGATTCTCCAAAGAGGCGACTTCGTCTTCCAGGTAATCGAGTATCAAGGCCTGCCACTTTTTATCAAGCTTTTTTAGCTGCTTTCCAGCTGTCGCTGTAAATTCAACGTTCCAGGCCAAGTTCTTTTCTCATCTCAGCCAAGGATTTCCGTGGTTCATTCCGTTCAAGAACGGCCAAAGCAAGAAGATAGTCTTCCCGTTCTTCAAGAAAGCCTTCAATGGCCTGCTTCACATAATAACTTTTGCTCCTGCCCGTCTCATGGGCCAAGTTATTGAGTTTGTCTTCGGTACTGGGATCAAGGCGTACAGCCAACATATCGGCCTCCTGTATAACAAGTATAACACCACAGGCTAAATGATACAATCTCTTTGAGCTCTCAACCGATTCCGTCATTTCCGGCTCAGTTCTTCCTTGAGCTTTCCGGCCGCCTTGCGGTACTGGTCGTCAATTTCTCGGTAGAGTTCGTTCTCCCTGGGG
>JAFGIM010000165.1 GCA_016929605.1 Spirochaetales bacterium
CGTTTTTTGCCATACCCTTTGGCAGCCGTGGAGTGCGCAAAAGAGGACTCGTCAAGACCTTTGCCCGCAACTGGATGCTGCGAAACTGGTCGCTCATTCCGCTTTTAGCCATGCCCTTTTTATATGCGCATGGGCACTCTGATTGGGCTATTATCCTGCTCTTATTCTCTGTTCTTTTCTTTAATTTTTTTCGGGGTGTTGGTCTTATTGCCAACAATCCGGTTATTGGGCTCTTGGCTCCGGGAAAGGATCGAGGTGAATACATTGTCAGGCTCTCGCTTATCAATAATGGGACTGCCTTGCTTGCCACGATGTTATTGGCCTTGCTGTTGTGGCATAGCTCCGGCATCGAAACCTACAACCTGGTCATACTTATTGGCATCATTACCGGTATAGTCGCATCGGCTTTACTCTTTAAGCTTCCCGAAGGCCGCCATGTCCCGGATGTATCTCCCGTTGGACAGACGGAGGCATCTTCCTTGTCCTTTTTTGGCTCCCTGCGCCAAGCGAGCCGGGACCGCAATTTTGTGCGCTTTATCGCAAGTTATCTTGTTATTGGCCTTGGCATTGGTATGGCCCGTCCCTTTATTGTGGTGTATTGCAAAGAGGTCTATGGCCAAAGCGACGGGATTGTTACCTTTTTTACCATCTGTTCTACCCTGGGAGCGCTCCTCATGGGAGCGGTTATGCGTCTTGCCATAGACCGCCTAGGAGCTCGACCGATGTACATTATCTATACTTTTGTCAGCCTTGCGAGCCTTGTTCCCGCGGTTCTTTCTCCTGGTATTCATCACGCGTTTTTTCCCATTGTCTTTCTTGCCCTGCTTTCGGCAGTTACCAACATGGGCTTTGCAGGACAGGAGAGCGCCGCCCAAACCTATTTTTTCGCCATGGTTCCCCGGGACGCAATCATGAACCTGAGTATGGTCTATTACTTTATCTTGGGGATTACCGGGGCAGTTGGCTCCATTTTGGGGGGAACCTTGCTGGACGGCTTGTTGTCGGTCGGCTTATCCCCTGCCTTTGCCTTTCGGTTGTTTTTTTTGGCGGCGATAGTCGTTATCGCCGTTGGTATTCAAGTGCAGCGGCGCTTGCTCGATATGGGAAGTTACCCGGTAAAGGATACCCTGGCAGCTTTATTTTCTCCCCGGGATATGCGCGCCCTTACCCTCCTGCGCCGTCTTGATGTAAACGAGGATCCGGACGAGGAGACAGAGATTCTGGCCGAATTGGGCGAGGTTGCCTCTGAGCTCTCTTGCCGTGAATTACTTGCCCACTTATCATCGCCCCGCTTTGCCGTTCGCTACGAGGCGCTTCAGTCCCTGTCCTCTCTTGAACGCTTGAGCGGTCCCCTGGAAGACGCGCTTATCGGGGAACTATCCTCCGGGATTTTCTCCACTGCAGCGCTTTCTGCCCGTCTTTGCGGCGAATTTCGTCTCTCCCGTGCTATCCCGCTTTTGCGCGAAGCGCTTTCCAGCGCGGATTACCGGCTTTCGGGCGAAGCAATGCTTGCCCTCGCTCGCTTGGGGGACTCGCGAAGCCAGTTTGCCATCGGAGATATTCTGCTAGCTTCCACAAACCCCTTTATCCTGGTTCGGGGCGTTCAAGCCATGGAGGTCTTTGGCTCTACCGCCTCAATACCCATCTTGCTGGATCTATTGCGTAATGAACTCCTTCCCGCACATATCGCCGACGAAACGATACTTGCCCTGTCCACCCTGATGGGGGTACCCCGGCGCTTTTATTATGCCTACGAAAGCTATGTTACCGATCGCTCCAAGGCCGCTGATTTGGTGAGCGATGCCCTGGAAGAGGCCTTTGCACGGTGCAAAAAAGAAGATATGGCATTGCGAGCGGTAATTACCTCGTTTATCTCTGACTCGTCCGCGGACAGTCCCTTTGTCCGTTGGGTCCTTGATTTTGGCCAAGGTCACACAGGAGTCTATGCGGCCTTGCTCGTTGGAGTTGCCCTTGACGCTGACCTTAATCGGCTTGAACCATTCCGCTTCTTTTTGTGTTTTTGGGCAGCCTCGGCCTTTCGGGATCGCAAGCTTATTGAAAAGTAGGTTTCGATAGGGTATTGTGTTGTTCATGAAATCAATGTCTCCGCGCTATCGCGTATGTAGTATTTTTGCTCTCCTTCTTGTCTGCTCTCTCTGTATTTCCTGTTCTGGCTACATTGGCTATGGAGTAATCAATTGGTCTGTGCCCGAACATGGGCTTGTCGCAGGTGATGTAGTTCCCGTCTTTATTCAATCCAATATTGGCAAAGTATATGTTATCGGTTCTGGCAAAGACCGTAACACGCGAATTGAGGTTCCTCTGTGGCAGTTAACCCTTTATTCATCCGCCTCAAAGGCCCGGCGCGCTGCTCGCGACATGGAAGCGTTTCGCTATATGTACGCAATTTCCAAGACCGATGGATTACCCATTCGATCGCAAAGTGATAATACCTCTCGTCAGATATACCGGCTTCGCAAGGACCAAAAAATCCGTATCCTTCGTTCAGGCGAAGGCGCTCCTGTCGTCGCGGGTAACGCCCCGCTGGAGGGAACCTGGTATGAGGTGCTTACCGACGATGGCACCACCGGCTGGTGTTTTTCCTATAATCTGACGGTATACGACGAACGGGACCAAGACGCCCTGACTGCCAAGGATGAGGAAGAAGGTCCCGATGTCCTCCTTGATGTGCTCCTGTCACGCCCCTGGTATCCAGATCACTATCGAACCATGATTGAGTCAAATCGGATAGACGTTTCCCGAATCAATCCCTTGTGGGGTTTTTTCCCCGGAAGGGAATCCCTGGTAGCGCGACTGGAAACCGCCGACGGGGCAGTTAGCTTCCCGTATAGTGGCATCAGTCGCGTTGACGATCGACTCTACCGGTTTGACGGTACAACTTTGACCGTCCAGGTTCGCCGACGGGATTCCATCATGGTTCAGTATACGGACCAAAACGGTATGCCTCAGGTGCATTATTTTGCCAGCCTTGATACAACCGCCGATGCTTTAATCGAAGCTGAATTGGACCGACGTTCCTCCTTGCTTAACGAGATTCGGAGCAAGGGCCCTTCTTTTACCTCAGGAAATTACGGGGTGCTTACCTTTACGCAAACTGCCTCCTTTCTGTGGAGCGGCTATCAAATACTTTCTCCGTCCCTTATTCCATCAGGTTCTGGTGGCGGCGGTTCTGTGGAGCTACGGTATTTCTTGCATCAAAGTTTAACCCGCGATTGGGACGGAGTCCTTTCCTTCCAGTTTGATCAAGCCCCTGCTCCTGTTAACTTTCTCTATGATTTATCGGATCAGGGATTGCGTCTTGAACAGGTAAGCTCGGCAAATATCAAGGATTCGGTAGTCCTTTCCCGTAATCTTAATCCTACGGTGCTCTTTTTTACACCCGGAACCGGGGATGTGCGCTGATGGCTTTTGTACAGTTTTCCCGGGTGTCTCTTGCTTTTGGAAACAGGGATATCCTTGATTCAGTATCGCTCAATCTTCAGGCGGGAACTAAAGCCGCCCTGGCCGGGGCAAATGGTTCGGGAAAATCAACCCTGATGAAGGTTCTTTCCGGAGAGATTCAATGCGATTCGGGGGAGCGGGCTATTCAAAAAGACACTCGCGTTTCCTATCTTCCTCAGTCCGGCATTGTTCATTCAGGAAAAACGCTCCGCGACGAGATTGACAGTGCATTTAGCCGAGGGTATGAATTGCTTCGCGCATTTGAAGAGCTTGGGGACCAGCTTGCTCACGAAAGCGCCGATTCACCCCGCCTTGACAGGCTTATCAGCGAGCATCACGACATTGGGCAAGCCCTAGAGGATTCTCAATGGCATCGCCGTTCGGCCCTGGCCGAACAAACCCTGTATGGCCTCGGGTTTGCTCCCTCCGATCTGGACCGAAATGTGTCAGAGTTTTCGGGCGGATGGCAAATGCGTATCGCTCTTGCCAAGATATTGCTTGAACGACCGGATATCCTTCTGTTGGATGAGCCGACTAACTACCTTGATCTTGAAGCGAGAACCTGGCTCGAAACCTGGCTCCGTGAATATCCGGGCGGTTTTCTAATCGTTAGCCATGATCGATTTTTTTTGGATTCCACGATTAACGAGGTATATGAACTGTTCTCAGGGCAGCTCAAACGCTATCCTGGCGACTATTCTCACTATGAACAGGTTCGACAGGTTGAGCTTGCCTCGCTTATCAAGCGATATGAAGAACAACAAGAAGAAATTGCAAAAACCGAAGACTTGATCCGACGGTTCCGCTATAAGGCTACCAAGGCCGCCATGGTTCAGGAGAGAATCAAAAAACTTGAAAAAATGGAACGGATTGAAATTCCGGAAAGTCTTAAAAAAATCCATTTTACCTTTCCTCCTGCCCCGCCAACCGGTCGTCTTGTGGTAACCCTGAGTGGATTGACCAAGGGCTATGGCGAACGTGTCGTTATTCAAGGTTTGGACGCGGTTATCGAAAAAGGCGAGCGACTCGTTGTCGTCGGTCGTAACGGGGCGGGAAAGTCTACCTTGCTCAGGATGATCGCCGGGGTAGACACCGATTTTTCCGGCTCCATTATTCCCGGCTCGGGTGTATTGCCCGGATACTTTTCTCAGGACAATGCCGAGATTTTAAATGGTCCTGAACGTATTATCGATCTACTGGAGGGAGAAGCTCCCCTTGAAATGATTCCCCGTTTGCGCGACATGCTTGGAGCCTTTTTATTCCGGGGCGATGATGTATATAAGCAGATCAATGTTCTCTCCGGTGGGGAAAAAAGTCGTCTTGCCCTGGTCAGACTCTTGCTTAAGCCCATTAACCTCTTGATTTTGGATGAGCCGACAAACCACCTTGATCTGCATTCAAAGGATGTTTTACTCGAAGCCCTGCGCAGTTTTGGCGGTACCGTTATCTTTGTCTCCCATGATCGGGGCTTTATCGAAGGGCTTTCTACCCGGGTACTTGAACTGACTCGATCGGAAGATGGCTCCCCTTCGCAGGTCCGCAGCTTTCCCGGCGATTACCGCTATTATGTGGAGCGTCTTGAGCGAGAGGCCCTGCTTGTGCAGGGTGACACGCCAAACGCTGCTCCTGTGGCCGCCGCTCCTACAGACAACGCTATTGCCAGTCCTCTCAGTCGGGACGAAGCCAAGAAGCGCAAAGCGGAGCGCAGGCGGCTTGAACGCGAAGAAGAGCGGCTTTTGGCTGATATAGCCGAGGCGGAAGAAACAAAGGGCCAGAAGGAAATTCTTCTGGCAACACCACAGGTATATTCAGACGCGATCAAGAGCCGCCAGCTTGGGGCGGACATAGAGCGACTCGAAAAGCATATTGCAGAGTTAACCGGGTTGTGGGAGACTGTACTTTCTCAAATGGAGGAGCAACTATGAAGGTGTTAGTGATTGGTGGTGCAGGGTATATTGGCAGCCATGTGGTTAAAGCGATGCTTGATGCCGGTCATGAGGTAACGGTTTTTGATAACCTGTCATCCGGACAATTGATTAATCTTTTTCCGCGAGCCTCCTTTATTGCCGGTGATATTCGTCATCCCGATGATCTCGATCGTGCGTTTTCCCTGGGGTTCGACGGCTGCGTTCATCTTGCCGCCTTTAAGGCTGTTGGTGAGTCTATGAGCGAGCCTGAGCGGTATTCTGTCAATAACCTCTCCGGGACTATTAATATTCTGAATGCCTGTACCCGGCATAACTGCACCAATATTGTGTTCTCTTCCTCTGCCGCCATCTTTGGCTCTCCTGCGTATATACCCATTGATGAAGGCCATCCAACCAATCCGGAGAGCTACTACGGGTTTACCAAACTGGAGATTGAGCGAATCCTTGCTTGGTATGATACGATTCGCTCCCTTAAATTTGCGGCGCTTCGGTATTTTAACGCCGCAGGGTATGATCCGGATCTTTCGGTTCGGGGCTTGGAGAGGAATCCTCAAAATCTCCTACCCATTGTCATGGAAGTGGCTGCCGGTTGGCGTAAGGAACTTCAGATTTACGGAAGCGATTATGACACCCGCGACGGTACCTGTATCCGCGATTATGTGCATGTCAGTGATTTAGCACAGGCGCATGTGAATGCCCTTGCATATATCGTTCGGGAGCAAAAAAGCCTTACCGTCAATCTGGGTAGCGAGAGCGGCGTGTCCGTTACCGAGATGGTAGAGGCCGCGAGAAGGGTAACCGGAAAGCCAATCCCCGCTACATACACCGCTCGTCGCCCTGGCGATCCTTCTGCACTCTATGCAACCTCCGAGCGTGCTCGCTCTCTCATCGGGTGGAATCCCACTCGCTCCGATGTAGATACCCTTATATCGTCGACCTGGGCTGTCTATCAGTATGCGATTAAGGAAGGAAAGACCCTATGACCCCAATGGAACAGCTTTCCTCCTGGATAGAAAGCCAGCGCTCACCGATGATAGATCTCCAGCGTGCGCTTACCGCGGTGCCGGCCCTTGCACCTGAATCCGGAGGCCAGGGCGAAAAGGATAAGTGTGAACTGTTAACCTCCGCCCTTACCGCACTTGGATATACCCAATTTGAACGTTTTGACGCTCCCGATCCTCGGGTTTCTTGTGGCTATCGCCCCAATTTAGTCGTAACCATCGCGGGCAAGGATAGTTCCAAAACCATCTGGATAATGACCCATCTTGATGTTGTCCCTCCTGGCGAGCTTGCCAAGTGGAATAGCGATCCCTGGACCGTAGTGGAAGCTAATGGCCGGGTATACGGTCGCGGGGTAGAAGATAATCAGCAGGGCATGGTCGCTTCTGTGTTTGCCGGACTATCCTTTATCAAGACGGGCATACAGCCTGCGTACACCGTAAAACTTTTATTCGTCGCCGATGAAGAAGTCGGCTCTGCCATGGGCATACAATTCCTTCTTCAAAAGCATCGTTTGTTTCGCCCTGATGATATTATCATCATTCCGGATGGGGGCGATGATTGCGGATCAACGATAGAAATAGCGGAGAAGAACTTGCTGTGGCTTCGGGTAGAGACCAAGGGAATCCAGACCCACGGCTCCCGACCGGATCAGGGTGCAAACGCCCATCTTGCCGCCTGTGACCTTGCCCTTAGGCTCAATGCCCTGGAAGAACACTTTGATAGGCGCGATCCATTGTTTGAGCCGGATCGTTCAACCTTTCAGCCAACAAAAAAAGAAGCAAACGTCCCTAACGTTAATACCATTCCCGGCGACGACGTCTTTTATATGGATTGTCGAATCCTGCCCTTCTATCCTCTGTCCCTTGTCCGCACGGAAATAGCCCGTCTTGTGGCAGAAGTAGAAAAAAAATACGGGGTGGTAATACAGACTCGCGAAGAGCAAGCGGTGGAATCTCGTGCCACCTCACCCGATGCTCCCGTAGTGCGTATTCTTGCCGAATCGATTAAGCGCATATATGGAGTAGAGGCGCATCCCATTGGAATTGGCGGGGGGACTGTTGCTGCGTACCTGCGCAATGCCGGGTTTGACGCGGTAGTGTGGAGCAAGATTGACGAAACAGCCCATCAGCCAAATGAATACTGTGTTATCGACAATCTTGTGGGAGACGCTCGGGTTATGGCCTCGGTTTTGTTGGGTGGCAAGGACAATGAGTGAATGTGAAGGCGACCTTGGCGCCTGGCGTAATCAGTCTCTCGATAGCCCTATTTACCTGCCGGTAGGTATTCCTGTATCCTTTCAAGTGCTTATCGATACGAGCTCTCCCCAAGTCGCCGAAGCTCTCTCCCGCCAGGTGCTTCCACATCCACAGGAATCCCAGGTTCAAGACGATGAATCTTTCGATCCATTAGGCGAGGCCCGGTATCTGGTAACACCGCGTTTGGTGCATCAATATCCATCGCGGGTCTTGTTGCTTTCAACCGGCCAGTGTCTGGGCTATTGCAGGTATTGCTTCAGGCGAGGTTTTATTGCCCGTTCAACCGGATTTATTAGCCCTCAAGAGCAAAAGGATGTCTGTAGCTGGCTCTCGACTCACCCGGAGGTTCGCGAGATTCTGGTATCGGGAGGGGATCCCCTTAGCGCAGGTATCAACGAACTTGAGCGCTTGCTTAACGGCATTCATCAGGTGCGACCGGATATACTTATCCGCTTTTGCACGCGGGGCGTTATCTATGCTCCTGAACGCTTTACCCGGGAACTTCTTTTACTATTGCGGTCCGTTCGACCTCTGTGGGTAATTCCCCATATCAATCATCCCGGGGAACTGGGCCCACAGCAGAGACAGTGTATAGAAAAAATTCTGGATTCCGGCATTTCTCTGCAATCTCAAACAGTCTTGCTTAACGGTATTAACGATAGCGCGGGTATTCTTGTCGATCTTTTCCAGACCCTTGCCTCCCTGGGGGTAAAACCGGGCTATCTGTTTCAATGCGATCTAGCCCCGGGAATCTCTGCCTTTCGGGTACCGCTATCTCGCTCACTTCCCTTGTGGAGGGAAGTGCGCCGTCAGCTTTCGGGGCTTTCTCTTCCGGAATTCGCGGTTGATTTACCCGGCGGGGGAGGGAAATTTCCCCTTTCTGCCGTTGCCATCCAGTCTCAGATCGCCTCGGTATCTCCCCCGGCTCCTCTGCGCGTTGAGGGTCTCGATGGTAAAGTATACACCTATCCCTACGATTAGTATAAAATAGTATACATTTACCTGTATGAAATATTCCCTTTAATATCTCTAATCCCTTTCCCTGTAAGGACTTACATCCGACCAATCGGTCGTCTTTAAAAGTTGGCACGGTAATTGCTTAATGTAGGCGGGGGATATATGTGTGATCGTGATTCAATAAGTGACTATCTCAGAGAAATCAGAAAGTACCCGTTGCTAACCTTTGAACAGGAAATTGATTTATCCAAGCGGATACAGGATGGGGATCTTTCTGCCCGAAAAAAACTCATAGAGTCCAACCTGCGGCTTGTGGTTACCGTTGCTCGCAAATACGCAGCGCCTGATCTACCTTTGCTTGATATCATCCAGGAAGGAAACCTTGGGCTTATTACTGCGGCTCAAAAATATGAGTTTTCGTATAATGTCCGGTTTTCCACCTATGCCTGTTGGTGGATTCAACAATCAATTACCAGGGCTATTGCCAACAAGCGCCGGCTCATTCGTCTTCCTTTCAGGAAAGAAGAGCTTGCCGGCAGAATCAGAAGAACTGCTGCCGAATTGTATCAGCAGCTTTCCCGGTGCCCCACGCACGAGGAAATCGCCGAAGCATTGTGCATTAATCCTCGCGAGGTAATGGATATCATGCTCAGTTCAAGTTCCGTTACGAGTCTGGATATGCAGCTTGACGAGGATGATTCAGCATCACTTAAGGATATCCTTCCTGATTCTACCTACAATCCCGAGGATCAGTTCATGAAGCAATATACCCATGATTGCATGATGAATATTCTCTCGGAGCTTAAGGACAATGAGCGGGATATCATGATGAAGCGCTATAATCTGGTCAATGATGGAAACTCCTATACTCTTAAGACGATAGGAAATCAGTACGGGGTTTCCGCAGAAACGATCCGTCAAATCGAGCTTAGGGCCCTGCGCAAACTCAAATCCCGCTCCAGTGAACTTAGGGACATTGTGTATAGTTGACACGTCAGGTAGCAGTCTTTATCCTTCCGTATTGATATGGAGAGGAAAAAGACTCACTCACCCAAAAAAAGAGCTGTTCGTTCCAAAGCCCGCTCCAAAAAAGCGGGCTTGTTTTTACGCGAACTCAAAACAAACCTCGTATTAGCCGCAGTAATCTTTGGCTTTTGCCTGGCCCTGTTGCTGGGCCGTTTTGTGTTATGGCCAGTTGGGGAATCGGGTGTGGTGTCTCTCCCTCCGGTAGCCGAGCAAAGCCCAACGGTACAAGCGCCTGTTCCGGTAGCTCCTGCTCCTGCCCCTCCTGCGCCTCCTCCTGCGGTCACTTCGGTGCCAAAGACGCCTTCAGCTGCACCGGTAAAGCGGCCTTTGGCTACTACGCCTGAAAAGCCCATGGCAGAGCGGAGTCGACCTGCTCCTGCTGCACTACGCAGTCCCCCGGAACAGCCTGTTCCCCCCCGAACAAAGGGATCTCTGATCCTTGTTTTTGATGATGCGGGGCATAACCTGGATCAATTGCAGAAGTTTCTTGATCTTCCCTTTCCCTGTACTATTGCCGTTTTACCGGGTTTACAGTATTCTAAAGAAGCAGCGCGAAGAATCCGCGCTTCGGGGAAGGAATGCATCCTGCATCAGCCCATGCAGGCGATCAATCTTGACATGGATCCGGGGCCTGGCGCGATTAAGCCGGGGATGGGCGCGGATACAATCAGGGATATAGTACGCAAGAATCTCGCAGATATTGGACCCGTGGCAGGGATGAACAACCACGAGGGTTCTCTTATATCCGCAGACAGAGATGCAATGGCTGCTGTCCTTGATGTAGCCCTTGAAGCAGGTATTTATTACCTGGATTCGCGGACTAACGCGAAAACCGCTGTTCCGGCAATTGCTCGGGACCGGAAGATGACGATTTGGGAGCGAGCAGTGTTTTTGGACAACAGTCAGGACCGCATGATGATTATGGACGCCATTTCCTCTGGCATGAAGATTGCGGAACGCAAGGGCTCTGCGATCATGATCGGTCATATCTGGTCTAATGACCTGGCTGATATTTTAACCGAGATGTATCCGGAACTGGTAAGCCAGGGATTCTCTCTTTCTACCATAGCGCGGTTAGCAACCGAGGCAGAGGATTTTTAATGAAAATTCTTGGTATAGAAAGCTCTTGTGATGAAACAGCTGCGGCTGTGGTAGAAAACGGAAAACACATTATTTCAAGCGTTGTTGCAACGCAAATACCTTTTCATACCATGTATAACGGGGTCGTACCCGAGATCGCCAGCCGTAAGCATACCGAATGGATCTTACCGGTGGTAAAACAGGCCTTAAGCGAAGCTGAACTGACTATCAGGGATATTGACGGTATCGCCGTAACAAACTCTCCGGGTTTGATGGGTTCGCTGCTGGTAGGCCTTACCTTTGCCAAAACCCTGGCTTGGTCGATTGATGCGCCCTTTATCGCTGTAAATCATATGCTTGCCCATTTATATGCTGCGCATATTAACGAAGAGATACCCTATCCTTATTTGGGTTTACTGGTATCGGGCGGACATTCCATTATTTGCCGAGTTTCCGGCTTTGATCAGATAGAGATTCTTGGCACCACCATTGACGACGCGGTGGGAGAGGCCTTTGACAAGGTCGCGAAGTTTTATAATTTTGGCTATCCCGGCGGGGTGGCCATAGACAAGCTTGCCCGGGAGGGAAACCCGGCCGCCGCATCCTTCCCCATGCCCTCCTTACATAAGGGCGGTCATGAGTATGATGTGTCGTATTCCGGGTTAAAAACGGCAGTTATCAATCAGATAGATCAGTTTTGGAATCCTGCCTTTGAAAAAACACCGCAGCACATTGCAGCTGCGTTTCAGGAAACGGCGGTTCGCATCTTGCTCTCGCGTCTTTTAAAGGCTGTACGCGACACGGGTCTTACAACCATTGTAGCTGGCGGAGGTGTGGCCGCAAACTCCCGGTTGCGGGAATTACTGGCCTCCGAAAAAAATCTTCGCTGTATCTTTCCCCCGCTCAAGCTCTGCGGTGACAATGGCGCGATGATAGCCGGTATCGGGTATCACTATCTGGTACGGGGAGACAGAAGTCCTTGGTCAATCGGCGCAAGTGCCCGCGTGCAGGGCTTTCGTAAATCCGGACGGCCTTCCTGACATTGACGAGCTCTGGGCCAATATACTAGTATACTAGCCATGAGCAAATCCTTTTCGCTTGACTCGGTTATCAGAAAAATTCCCGATTTTCCCAAGCCGGGAATTCTGTTTTATGACATTACCGGGATTCTGGTGAATCCCCCTGCCTTTAAGTATTGCATTGACCAAATGGTCAAGATGTACAAGGGTGAGCGGATAGACGCCATCGCGGCGATTGAATCACGAGGATTTGTGTTTGCCGCGCCCTTTGCCGAGCGCATGGGAATACCGCTTATTCTGATCAGAAAGAAGGGTAAACTTCCCGGACAAACCTGGTCGTGTTCATATGCTCTTGAGTATGGTACCGCTGAATTGGAAGTTCACAAGGCTGATGTGCAAGGCGGTCAGCGTATCCTTGTTATGGATGATTTGATTGCCACCGGGGGAACGCTTAATGCCGCTCGTAATGTTCTTGAGCAGGGCGGAGCTCGGGTAGCCGGCTTTTTTGGTGTTGTTGGATTACCATTTCTGGATTATGCAAAGGTGCTTGGAAAGGATATCCCCGTACAAACGCTTGTTGAGTATTTCGGAGAGTAAGCAGCCCCTCTATTCACCTCCTGTTGACAAAACAGGGCTCTCATGCTAGTTTTCATCTCGCCCATTCCCCGGTTGTGTAATGGTAGCACTACAGATTCTGGTTCTGTTTGTGGGGGTTCGAATCCTCCCTGGGGAAAAGCGTTAGCGGATATGCGGTTTGAGGCTGTATTCCGCGCGGTTGGCCGGTTTCCGGTTTGCCGCATCAAGGTCCCTTCGTCTATCGGTTAGGACATGAGATTCTCAATCTTAAAAGACGGGTTCGATTCCCGTAGGGACCGTAGCCATCCGTAACAGGATGGCTTTTTTTATCTACTGGTTTTTTTACCCATTCTGTAACATAATAAACGGGTATGGATGAAAATCTGGACACATTTGAACGGCTTGTCATAAGCCTCGAATCCTCTGAACGCCAGGACTTGCTTAAACAGCTTGCCGATAAAACCGAGATTCGCTCCGGAGAGGGTAAGGATGGCACATCTGCCGCGGTTTTGTTGGGAGAGGCCTCTCATGATCCCGCGGAAACCTTTCATGAACAACCCTTTCTTGCCCGCTTATGGTTTATACTCATGTCTCTTTTTACCTCCGTCACTCCCGTTGGAGCCTATTCGGCTTCTCTGGTGTCATCCCTGGGGCGCAAAATCTCGCGGAATTGTTCGTCTCATATCGATGTGCGCAAGCGACTATATACCGACACGATGTACCGGGATATGGTACGCCTGGGTGACGTACAAGATTTTTTTTCCACACTTCTTTCTGCGTACGAAAATAACAAGGGCGATTTTTATATAGTCCTTTCTCAACTCTTGATGAAAAACACCAGTGAACTTATTGCCCGGGCGGCAGATCCCTTTGTTGAATCATACGAGCGTGAGCAAACAATTGATATCAGGCTTTCTTGTCTGCGTAAGCTTGATGCCGCTTTTATGGAAATACAAGAAGACGAGCGAGCCCGTATGTATCAGGCCGCACAGGGAATTGAATGGATGAGGCGCTTTTGTCTTGTTCCCATCGGCAGGATACTAATCAGATTCAACGTTATGTCCGACTTGCTCAAGGGCTGTCCAATCGATTCGGTAAACGAGGAAATGAAGGCGCTTGTTTCCTGCTTTGTCTCCGCGAGAAAAATTCCCACGCTTATGCTCGAGGCGATGTTTTTGTTTTCGGTTCAGGATAAGGCACAGAACATAGAGTTCGACATTGAAAAAGAATGTGCCTCGTTTTTATCTACGGCTTCCGCTCATCTTACTGGCATACGCGAGTTTAAAACCACTGTTCCTCTTGCGGACTTTGTACGGTTTGCCGCGAATGACACGAGCTGGAGTCCTTCTCTTTCGGAAGGAGGAGAAGACTGGTTCTTGCTATTCAAAAACGCATGGAAAAAACGATTCGATGAGCGGTGGGGAGAATGGAACCGCCTGCATCGTTCTTTTATGCTCAGAAAAAGAATGATCGATTTTCTGGGTTGCAAAGACTTGCCCGTCCTTACAAGCCGCCCGTGGGAAGGCTTGTGGCTTTCCTTGTCTCTGCGCAGGGAGTTGTCCTTTATTTTTCTTAAGGGTTTTTTCATGTATCTCTATCCCACCCAGGTAATGAAGCCCCTTAAGCTTGTGCTTATCGAAGGAGACTTTTATCGCAGGGAAAATCTTGCGGAATACACCGATTCCTTTAGCGCCCTGGAGCATCAACAAGCGATAATAGAAACCTTCGAGAATCGCTTGACGGAGAAAGGTGATATTGGCGAAGGTTTTTTGCTCATCGTCAGGGACAAGATTGCAACGGTTAAAGGCAAGGCCCGACTTGAGAATTTGATGCTGACAACTGAGTCGGAAGTTGAATTGATGATTTCCCGGACTCTTGCCGCCTTTCGCAGTATTGATCTTATCCTTGGCGGTATTCTGGAGGTGTCCCGAGGCGGTCCATACGAAACTCTGAGTAACCTGGCCATGATTCAAGGCAAGCGAAATGAACAGTTTCGTAAGGAACTTGGTTCTGTTAAGCACATCCTTCGTGAAGCGACTAGTCTTTTAAACGACATTGAAATTGTAGAAAAGGAATCGCGATGAGTCAGGTTCGCCATTTTTCTTTCCCTGGCGCTCCTGTTAACCCCTTAGCCAAAGGCGGTGTTCGGTATCCGGAATGCGCGATTACCTTGCGGGCCTCTGGAGCTATGAAGCCGGGCAAGGACGACGAGAACCGTATGAGGGTTTTTCGTTCTTTGGGTATTGCCGGAGACCGGGTTATGTCGGTAACTCAAATTCATTCACGTATAGTGCATATTGCCGCTTCAAGCCGTGCCTTTACCGGTTGCCCCGAGGGAGACGGCGTACTGACCGTTCATCCTGATCTAGTGCCCTGCGTTACTGTGGCCGATTGTATGCCTCTGTGGCTTTTTGATCCGGTAACCGGTTTTTTTGGGGTGCTTCATTCCGGATGGAAGGGAACGGGTATTTTACGTACCGCATTGGACCTTGCCCGCGAGGAATGGGGGGCACAAAGCGATACTATACGGTTAATCCTTGGTCCGCATATTCGCTCGTGTTGTTACACTGTGGATGAGGAGAGGGCGCAATGGTTTAGGCGAACCGTTGGCCCTTCCTGTGTTTCTCTTGATCCTCAACGGCAAAGCGAGGGCAGTAAATGGCCCTGGAGGCTGTCGCTTGCGGAGGCGAACCGCAGTCTTGCCCTGTCGCTTGGCATACAGGAAGAAAACCTTTTGGATACCGGCGTGTGTACCTCCTGTGATCATGGTTTTGGCTCAAGTCGTCGTGAGGGTGCCTCCTGTTTTACTCACATGGCTGCGTATATCAGGATGTCCTGACGCATCGCCGCTCCGTTGCAACGCTTTCTTGTTTTGTATACACTACCGCTATCAGAGTGAGGAGTGTGGTGTATGTCTGACGTTCGCGAACAATTGAGAGTGTTGGTTAAAGAAGCGCTGGAGTCTTATGGAGCCACCAAGCTGAACTCCCCCATGGAGATTTCCCTTGACGCAGTGTCGGTAGAAACCCCTCCTGACCCGGCGATGGGCGATGTCGGTTTCCCCATGTTCTCTTTTGCCAAAATGTTCAGGATGGCCCCTCCTGCTATCGCCGCGGATATCGCGACCGTTCTGTCAGCTCATCCCTCTGTTGCCTCTCTTGGTTCGGTAAAGCCGGTCGGTCCGTATGTTAATGTCTTTCTTGCCAAGGCAATGATGTCCAATACAATTCTCTCGTCAATTCTGGAAGCGGGCTCTTCGTATGGTAAGGGTACGTCTATGGCCGGCAAGCGGGTTATGATCGAGTTTTCAAGCCCCAACACCAATAAGCCCCTGCATCTGGGCCATTTACGCAACGACGCTCTTGGCGAAAGTATATCGCGTATTCTCGCTTACTCCGGCGCCGAAGTTTTCAAGGTCAATATCGTTAATAACCGCGGAATTCATATTTGTAAGTCAATGCTTGCCTATTCAAAGTTTTTTGCCGGGCAAAGCCCTGAGTCCCTTGGCCTTAAAAGCGACCGTTTTGTCGGGGATTGTTACGTAAAATACAACAATTACAGCAAGGAACATCCTGAGCAAGCAGAAAAAGAAGCCCAGGATTTGTTGCTTGCCTGGGAAGCCGGTGACAAAGAAGTAATAGAATTGTGGAAGCGGATGAACGAGTGGGCCGAGCAGGGTATACGCCAGACCTACGAGCGAACCGGCATTTCCTTTGACAAGCTCTATTACGAAAGCGAAACGTATCTGAAGGGTAGGGACGAAATTCTCTCCGGTTTACAAAAAGGTATCTTTTACCAGGAAGAAGATGGCTCTATCTGGGTAAACCTTGAACCGATTGGTCTTGAAAAAAAGATTCTGTTACGGAAGGACGGCACTTCCATTTATATAACCCAGGATATTGGAACGGCTATATACCGTCATGGGGATTGGGCCTTTAATCAGCTCATCTATGTTGTTGGTAACGAGCAACAATATCATTTTAAGGTTTTGTTTTATGTACTTAAGGCCCTTGGCTACGACTGGGCCAGCGACCTCTATCATCTTTCGTACGGTATGGTAAACCTTCCCGAAGGCAGGATGAAAAGCCGCGAGGGAACCATTGTAGACGGCGATGACCTGATAAATAGCCTCCGCGATGGGGCCCTTGAAGAAATTCAGGCCAAGGGGAG
>JAFGIM010000020.1 GCA_016929605.1 Spirochaetales bacterium
CTTCCATTCGTTGACTGG
This sequence comes from Spirochaetales bacterium, assembly GCA_016929605.1. GTDB lineage: Bacteria > Spirochaetota > Spirochaetia > Treponematales > Treponemataceae > Teretinema. Next base: position 19 of record JAFGIM010000020.1, read on the forward strand.
TTAATACAGGGCTTACACAAATAGCTTCCTCAACCGGAAGTTTACTCACCAATCGATCCGAGATAGAAGACACCCGAATATCGTTCCAAACCACAAAAACCTTTGGGGAAAAAGTTTCGGCCATAGCAATATTTATCATATCACCAACGCTGACACTCTCTTGCGGGATAAGAAATTTTACCGAAGGGAATCTGACCGAAAGATTTTCAACATCATAGGGTTCGGCAGAAAGCTCAACGGAGATTACAGAGGAGAAACCGGCTTTCTCCAGATTCTGAAATACAGCCGAACGATAATAGCGGCCACCCCGATTAAGGAGCACTACCGTTACCTGACTATACTCTTCATCACTTTGTTTGAGACCACCACCAACTATCGTATAGGCAATTTTACGTTCGTTAAAAATTAAAGGTATAGAATTCATCACAGGCTCCGCACATTCCTTCATAGTTACCGCAAAGATGTTGTTCATAGACGGGAGCGCCGTTATTCCATATATGCTCTAATTCGTCGGTTAAAGCATTTCCCAAAGAACGGGCCGCGTACAAGTCTTCCCGGCACAGAGGAACGGTTCCATCGATGAGTATACTCATATCACGCCCAAGATGCCAACAGGGTCGTCTGACCAAAGGAGAAAGATCGGCAACACGCCGATCCTGGATCGTCGAACAAAAATGATCGTGTTTTTGAATTATTACCCGGGAAAGTTTCTCTTTCCACGATCGATAAAACAATTCAAGTTCTTCTTCATTGTCTTTCATACGAATCATTTGCGGCCACACCGAATCGGGAAACCGTGAGCAAAGACTTTCCATTGTGTGCAGGGCCTGAGAAAACAATGAATCAGCAGAGGATAGCGGAGGTAGCCCAGTATGTAACGATTCCCAACGAGAGGCCGAACACGCATCAAGGGATACAATCCAGTTAATCGGTGATACCGGCTGTTCGCGTGGACCTGATGCAGATGCGATTCGGGCAATTTTTTCTATAGAAGACTGTGACCATCCAAGGCCGGTTGTCTCTATAAGAACTGACAAAGAAGGATAGGAAAGAACCTTTTCAATCAAGGCAGGAATATCTGGATGCAGTGCACATTCACCCCACAAAGAAAGTGACACAACTGCATTATGAGAAAACGAAGCAATTCGATCTATCAGGGTAAAAAAAGCATTCGGATCCATAAAATCAGTACGTGATCGTACGTCTATCTTTGGTGAAGAGGAGGTACCGCTAAGACAGTAGGCTGGATAGGGACAATGGATACAGGAAACAGGACAGGGCCCCGCGACCTGAATCGAATAAAAGGCTGGCCGGGTTCTGAGTAAGGAAGCGCGAGAATTAGCGAGCTTGAAAGCATTTGCTCCGTTAATCCCTTCAAGAGCTTCGCAGGTTAAAAATCCCTGTCGGGTATCACAGGCAAGAGTAATTCGTAGATGTCGCATGTCCTGATCGGACATAATTGTTTCAATATCAAATGAATTAATATCCTTTTTTATCAATTCAAAGATGCCGTCGCGACGAACGGGTCCCTGTTGACCTGCAGAAAGACGTGCTAATGTTTGAGTTATCCCAGAGGCGAGTATTTCCGGCGAAAGCCCTACAGGATATCCTTCTGCAAAGGTATATTCAGCTGCATACCGCTCATGACGGGCAATCAATTCAGCTGTTAAAACAGGGTCAATACTCGGCGTATCGGCAAACTGAAAAATAACGTTGTCAAACCCCTGTGATTCGCGGGACAGTCGCTCCCACAACACCGCAGGCGTCCATGCAGGTTTGTGAATCACCTCTGTTTTGAGGGAATCGTTCAGTTGTTCCGGAATATCAGAAGGAGATACCGGGGACGGAAAACCGTTATAACGCGTATCGGAGATAAGTACCAACACGCGGGAGGCCCCCGGGTACACAGCAGCTGCTATTGAACGTTCAAAGGCTGAAGGCCCGGAACAGAGGGATTGGGTGCCATGGGGAGACATTTCCCCGGCAAAGAGGACAACAAGGTTCTTCATTCTATTACCAGTATCGGCGCACCGCTATCTCTGCTTGAGAAAACTTCCCCGTCATGCTAGTGTACTTTTATGCCTGGCGACCAAATTCTCAAAATCCATGAAATAACCAGCCTAATCAAGGAAATTCTTGAATCTTCCCTTCCGGTCATTACCGTTGAAGGAGAAATCTCGAATTACCGGCCGTCCAGTACCGGACACCTGTATTTTACCCTAAAGGATGAATCAAGCGCACTCCAGGCAGTAATGTTCAAGGGAAAATCTCGCTCTCTTGGTTTTGTACCAACAGATGGTATGTTGGTTCACGCAACAGGCTCACTTTCTGTCTATGCAGCCCGGGGGAGCTACCAATTAGTAGTCGATTCAATGTCGCTTGCCGGTTCCGGTGATATACTACGGCTTCTTGAAGATCGCAAACGACGCCTTGCCGCAGAAGGACTGTTTGATGAGGATTCAAAACAAACCTTGCCGTTTTTCCCTCAAAAGGTTGTCGTTATTACCAGTCCCACCGGAGCTGCAGTCAGGGACATTATCCAGGTAATTCGCCGAAGAAACCCAAAGATAGACATTATTATTCTGGGCTGTCCCGTACAGGGCGCAGAAGCGGCACCTGAGCTAATCAAGGCCATTACCCGAGCGAATCTACATTCAATGGGAGATGTTATTATTATTGGCCGCGGCGGTGGGTCTCTGGAAGATTTACTGCCTTTCTCGGACGAAGATCTGGTTCGTTCTGTTGCCGCATCTTCCATACCGGTCGTTAGCGCCGTCGGACACGAAATAGACTGGTCTCTCTGTGATTTTGCCGCCGACGTCCGGGCCCCTACCCCCTCGGCAGCGGCAGAACTGGTTGCCCCTCTTCTTGATGAATGCGAAGGAAGAATCCAGTTGGCAGGTGATTCTTTGTATCGCGATATTACAACCCGAATAGAAAAGGTTCAGCTAATCGCTCAACAATTTAGCCCTGACTCTCTAGAGTTGCGTTTACGACGCATAGAGCAACCGCTTCTCCTACGCTTTGATGATGCAAAAGAGTCGCTTCTTGATGCATTACTCGAAAAGACACGGGAATATGCACAACGAGTCGCATTGCTCAAAGGAATCCTTGAAGGAGCCAATCCTCGGACAATACTTGCCAGAGGGTATTCGTTGGTTACTGATGCCGAAACCGGATCTATTATACGATCGAGCGAAGATACGAAAGCAGGAAAAATTCTGCGTATAACCCCGCAGAAGGGGCACATCCTGGTCCATGTGGAGGAAACATGAAACAATTTGAACAGAGACTCGAACGTCTTGAGGCATTGAGCGATGAGATCCGAGACAGCGATATTCCATTGGAAAAAGCGCTCGCTTGTTTCGAAGAAGGAATTAAACTGGCAAAAAGTCTAGAAAAGGACCTTGAAAAAATCGAAGGGAAGATCCAGGTTCTTATGAATGGTTCAAGCGCCCCGGAAGAAAAACCAGAGCTCGAACTGTTTGACGAGCAGGATACGGATGACTAATAAAAGCGAATACAGGCCAGTTCTGCCCCTCAGCGACGAAGTTGCACGTAAGATTGCTGCAGGAGAGGTAATCGATCGACCCGCTGCAGTGGTACGGGAACTCCTGGATAACGCTATCGACTGCGGGGCAACTCGAATCTCGGTTGAAATAGCTGAGGGTGGAATTGAACGGATACGGGTTTCAGATAATGGGTGGGGAATGACCCGAGAAGATCTGGAGTCCTGCGTTCTTTCGCACACAACCAGCAAAATCCGTGAAGAAAACGATCTTCTGAGTCTTTCAACACTCGGTTTTAGGGGGGAAGCCCTTTCTTCAATACAAGCCGTTAGCCGCCTTGAAATTACTACAACACGAGATGGAAGGAATGCGTGGAAACTGTCCGACGGAAAGATTACTCCGGATCGACTTTCTCAGGGGACTATTGTTCAGGCGGACGCTCTATTCGAAAATTTCCCGGCGCGTAAACAGTTTCTTAAACGTGCCAGTACGGAAGGTTCTTTGTGCAAAAATCTCTTTTTGGAAAAAGCGCTTGCGTGGCCCATGATTGAATTTCGCTACATTGTAGACGGAACGGCTCGCCTTATCCTTACTCCTGCCTCCTCTCTACGAGAGAGAGCTTTAGATGGTTTACAGCCAAAAGAAGGAGCTCCTTTTTTTTATGAACTTTCCGGCTCAGGGCACGGTTTTTCTTTTTCTCTTGTCATTGGCAGTCCCGAAGTCACTCGCCATGACCGCCGAGACATCCAGATCTTTGTTAATGGCCGAAAGATCAACGAGTATTCCCTGATTCAAGCAATTGAATACGGTAGTGAAGGATATTTTCCTAACGGGAGCCATCCCTTTGCTCTTTTATTCGTAACCATAGACAGCTCTTTGGTGGACTTTAATATTCATCCGGCGAAACGTGAAGTACGGTTTAAGGATTCTCCGGCAATTCACCATGAGGTTAGCCAGACAGTACGGTCTTTTTTTAGACAGGGTGCAGTCAAGGTATTAGCTCAAAGCGCCACAGGTACGGAAAACCAATTGAACTGGGACCTGGCAGTCGCCTCTCCTGATCGAGACACACATCCTCAGACACCCGCTTCTCTTTACCACCAGAGTGTGTCATATACCGACACAGATACAGTCAAACCATCAAGTCCTTCTTACGGATTTCACTATCTCGGGCAGATACTGGGAACCTTTCTTGTCGTTGAACATAGGGACTTTTTGTATCTTGTAGACCAACATGCTGCTCATGAGCGCATCCTCTACGATGGTTTAGTACAGGAGGGTGGAGCGATTCAAGAACTCCTTGTACCCTACAAAATAGAAACCTCACACAGCGCTGAAGATCTCCTTCTGCAGAATAACCTGGATGAGCTTACTCAGGCGGGTTTTCACCTGGAAAACCAGGGAGAAGGACTATGGCTTGCCACCGCTGTTCCAGCCCGATGGACTGGTAGCGAGGCAGACCTGGCAAAGGACTTACTGAGTCCCCGCTCCGGTTTATCTGCACTGATAAGCCGTATCTATGCAAGCATTGCGTGCAGGGCCGCGTGCAAGGACGGAGATGTCCTGGATCGGGACACTGCACTAACAATACTCACCTCAGCATTTGCCCTTCCCGAACCAGTGTGTCCTCATGGACGGCCAATTTGGATACAAATCAGCCGATCAGAGTTATTTCACCGTATTCAACGGGACTAAACAGGTGTTACAAGGTCGAAAGCAAGCTTCGCACTTCTTGCGCCTTTGGATAATCGGGTTTTTTCTTAAGTAAATCCTCTAAAATTGATCGTGCGGCGCTGCGATTATCAAGTTTGATATGCAGTTTTCCCAATTCGTAATACGCATCCCAGCGATTTCCATCAAGTTTAATCAAATCTATGTACGTGTCTCGAGCTTTTTCAGATAATCCCGCGCTAACATAGGCAGCAGCAAGATTTGCCCGCACATCAGCATCTTTAGGGTGTTTTGCTACCGCTTTAGCATAATGATCTACCGATTTATCAAACTGCCCCTTAAGGCCGTATACCTTTCCCAGGTTATTATTCGCTTCAAAATTATCATTTTCTATGGAAAATGCAACGGAAAGTTGATTGAGCGCAGTATCAAGCCGACCTGCATCCAAATACATAACCCCAAGGTTAATCCGGGGCTTTATATACTTTGGATCGGCCGTAACCGCGCGGGTATATTGCTGTAAGGCAACATCTGCCATACCGTTTCGTTCTCCCGCAAGACCATATGTATATAGGTATACCGCATTTTGGGGATCCGTCGTTACCGCTTTTTTGGCAAAATCCAGAGCCTCACTATTTTTTCCCAATTCCAGTTTTACGGTTGCCATATTAAAATTCGTTTGAGCATCATCTGAGCCAAGGGCCAGAGCTTCCTTAAAGTACCTCTCTGACTCTACATAATTGCCAGTCTTGCTATACAAGGCTGCCAACTCCCGCAATGCAGAGATATTTGCTGGTTCCTGAGAGAGTGCCATGCGATAGTGTTCAATCGATTGAGCGGTGTCTCCGGTTCGATCATATAACCGCGCAAGTTCAATATATGCTCGTGGATATGTTTTACGTAACGATACCGCCTGTTTAAACGATGAAATCGCTTCCCTGTTGGCATTAAGGGCCCGATTGGTTAGGCCCAAATTAAAAAACGCTGCTTCAAACGAAGGTTTAAGCCGTGTGGAACGGGTAAATGCGGTTCTTGCATCCACGTACCGTTTTTGCATGTAATAGAGCTTTCCCAATTCATATGCGTATAAATAATTATCGGGATCCAGACGGGAAGCCTCTGCCATTTCGCTAAGGGCCGCATCCGTCTTTTTCTGGTCAGAGTATATCTGAGAGCGAACAAAGTGAGCTTCAGCCAAAGATGGATCAGCCTGAATGGATTTATTCACATATTCCAGGGCGGAGGCAAGCGCCTCGCTCTTGATCGTACTGTCATCCGTTTCTTCTGCCAGGCCATACAGAGACTGTGCCATCTCCAGATATTTGCGTGCAGCAAAGGCTTTTTCTTCAGACGGTATCGCCTGTGCTGCTTTACGAAATTCCTCTTGTGCAGTTCGCAAGCTTCCCGCATCAGCAGCTGTTTTCCCCTTTTCTATAGCTTGGGTTACTGTTGCGATTTGCTGTTCCATCTGCTTGTTTTTCTTGGCCAGTTCATCATTAAGCGCTTTTTCAGCGGCTTCGCGTTTACGCTCAGCATCAAGGCGATCTTGCTCAATCCGGGTCTGCTCATCAAGGGATGACAGTTCTGCCGAAGAGCTGTCGGCTTGTGTCTTTGAACCAGTTTTTCCTGTTGTTGGTTTGGCTAGATCATCCTGCAAGGCGTCAATACGAGAAGCAGCCTTTTGCGCTGCTTCCGCCGCGGACGCAATACGCAAAGCTGCCCGACGAGCATCGGCAAGTGCCTGTTCAAGCTCTTCCCGATTGGGAGCATCCTTCCCAGCTTCCAGGGCCGCCTTAGCCTTTTTGGCGGCGAGTACAATCTCCAACAGCTCTGAGGCGTCTTTATCGTTTGGATCGCGTATGAGCAAGTCTTCAAGAAGACCCAATGCACGGTCAAACTCTTCCTTGTCAACATACGAACGTACAAGGGAAAGCGTATTATGTCTGAGCACATCTTCATTAGAGGTAGCTGGCCCTTTAAGCATGATAAACAAAACCGCTACTACGATAGCAAGCAATACAGCAACAATTACCGCTATTACTATTTTTTCTCGTCTATTCAAGTTGTCCTTCCTCGTTGTAATCAAGTACATCTTCTGAACCGGCCGAGAAAATACTCGCTTCATCTACTGATTGAAGTGAAGAACTTACCTCGTCCATTAGTTTCCTCATACGTTCTGCCTGGGCAGCAGACTCAGCCTCCCGGGCAATGCGGGCAGCTTCATCCCGAACCTCGGCGTCCTTTTTAGCTTTAATCTCGCCAGAAAGCAAGGATATTAACTGTCGTATCGACGGCTCCTGCCAACTTGCAGGATCAAGCATAAGATATGTTGAATAATCCTCGACGGCTCCCTCATATGAGCCCATTTCTACCCGCGAATTTGCGCGATTGAGATAGGCTGGCGCCCATGAAGAATCAGTTTCAAGGGCGCGACTGTACATGCCTTCTGCCTGTTGAAACAGCTTCTGCAAAAAATACACATTTCCCGCATTAAAAAAAAGCGCTTTTTTATCTGTTCCCTGAACCGAAACCCCACGCATCAGAGCGCTAATCGCATCCGCATACTTTCCCGTTTGCTGATAACTTAATCCAAGATACAAATAAACCTTTCCATCTACTTCTTTTTGAAGGGATGCATTATATAAAAGAGGAATTGCCTCCTCCATCTTACCTTCCCTAAAGAGCTGTACACCCTCGCTGTAATAGTCATAGGAATGGATTGAAAGAGCACAATAAAACAGTGAAAACCCCATCAAACAGAGGCGCAGCGGAAGTAGAGCCAGCGCTCGTTTCATTTGACAATACCCTGTAAAAGCTATAGTCTTGTTATATGTCATCAATGTTTCTCGGCATCATACTGATTCTCGGGACCGGTATTGCCGTTCTCCTTGTTTTTGTAGTCAAGTCCTTTCTTGTTCCCCAGCAAATTGCGGGTATAGAAAAACTCCTCAACGCGGGTAAATATCCCCAGGCTATCAAACAGGCTCGTGTTATCATAGCACGAAATCCGCGGGATGCCGATGCCCGTTATCTGCTTGGAAAAGCATATCTTGCCGATGGTAAAGCTGAGTTGGCACTTATGGAATTTAAAGTAGTCAATTCCACCGCTATTTTCTCTAAAACCATTCCGGAAGCTGAATTTCGTAAAACCATCTCACAATTATTCCTCAAATACAACCAGCCCGAAGAAGCCCTTAAGGAAACCCTCCTCTTGATAAAGCTGGAGCCATTTCAGGCTGAACATTATTATAACGCGGCGCAACTGTTCGAACAACGTGATAATAGCGAACAAGCCCTTGCTAACTACAAAAAAGCCGTAGAAGCCGATCCCAAACACGCATCTGCCCATGCAGCCCTTGGGTTGCTTCTTTTTAGAAACAAGCAAATGACCGACGCTAAACAAGAGATTGCGATTGCACTCCGTCTTGATCCCAAGAACACTAAAGCTCATTTTTACCAGGGCAAACTTCTCAGGGAAAGCCATGATTACGCAAATGCCCTTGCAGCTTTCGAAAAAGTACTACGGGATCCGGAACTCAAGCAAAAAGCAATGATAGAACGAGGATGCTGCTATCTGGAAGCTAATAGTACCGAAAAAGCGATTATCGAGTTTGAACGGGCAATCAACGCTTCATCAGACGACTCCTCAAATGACACCCTTCATGCCCGTTATTTTTTGGCAGCCTGTCATGAAAAAATGCGGGACATTGATAAGGCCATTACTCAATGGGAACAAATTTATAACCGAAAACGCGGGTTCCGTGATGTTGGGGAAAAGTTATCCCAGTATCAGGAACTCAGAACCAATGATAATATTAAGGAGTTTTTGACCGCTAGCAAGGATGATTTTTTTACTATATGCAAAGCGGTAACTAATTCCGGTCTTGAGCTAATGGTTCGGGACATAAAGGAAACAAAATACGGTTGTGCTATTGTAGCGGTAGAAAATGACGCCGAAAAATGGCGAAATGTCAGAAAAATGCCTCGGCTTATCTTGTTTTATCGGGATCCAAACATGATCGAGGATTCATTTCTTCGTACCTTGCAGGAAGAAATGAAAAAGCAGTCCATTATACGGGGCATAGTGATTACCAGTTCTGGTTTTACCCGCACTGCCCTTGAATTTGCAGAAAGCAGACCGCTTGAGTTAATTGGAAGAGAAAAGCTTGAGCTTATGCTCAAATCCGTTAACGTGTTCGGAAAGAAATAGTTCGGGAATAACCTAATGAAAATCCTGTGTGTTTCCGATCAAATAGACCCGCTCGTTTACAGCAGCAACGTAAAAGAACGCTACCGGGACATCGATCTTGTTATCTCAGCCGGTGATCTTCCCATGGAATATCTGGAATTTATTGTATCATCGCTCAACAAAACCCTTTTGTTTGTTTTTGGCAACCATAATCTTGGAGAATACGGATATTACCATAAAACCGGAGCACAAGAAAATCTGCTTAATCGGCCGGTTAAGGGATCCATACCCGGACTAGGCCATGGGGCAACTTACATTGGTTTTAAGACTAAACGAGAAGGAACATTACTGCTCGCAGGCGTATCTGGTTCGCTCAAATACAACAACGGTTTAAATCAATACACCGATCGCAGCATGTTTATTAAGCTTCTCTTTCTTATCCCGTCCCTTGTATATAACAAAATTCGATATGGCCGTTTTTTGGATATTCTTGTAACTCATGCTCCTCCTTTGGGAATTCATGATAAAGCAGATCCCTGCCATCGAGGTTTTGCCTGCTTTCTTTGGTTTATGAAAACATTTCAACCGACCTATTTGATTCATGGCCACATTCATCTGTATGATCTCCAGGACCTCAGGGTGTCCACCTATGAAAAAACCACCGTTATTAACGCATATAGTCATTTTATTCTTGAAACAGGAGTATCCGGGCAATGAAAAGCTTTGTTCAAATCAAGGCTGAAGAAGACTTTAGCAAGGCAAGAAATCGAGCGCTGGTTAACGAAATACAAAATTTTCTCAATCCAGATCGCCAAAAACTCTTATCCTTTCATGACGTAAAAAAAATCCTTAAACCACACAATGAGGTGTATGTTGGCATGCAATCCGTTCCCATAGAACGAATTGCCGGTAGCGAAGGCCGGTACCGAGATTTTGACAACCACTTTCTTCCCCGTTCAGGCAACCTTCGTCAGCGATGGGAACGGGTGGATTTGGCGCATCTTACCGACATCATTCTTCCGCCGATTCAGCTTTATGAACTTGGAGGACTGTATTTTGTCAGGGATGGGAATCATCGAGTCTCTGTCGCAAAGGCCCAAGGAGTCAGTTTTGTTGATGCAGAGGTAATATCACTTAAAAGTGAGGTTCTTCTTCCAAAGCATGTTACCCAAGATACCCTACTGTCCGAGGTTATCAAATACGAAAAACGTATTTTTTATAGCGAAACAGGCTTTGGAGATTTAACAGAAGACTGGAAGCTTGATTTTACAACGCCTGGACAGTATGATGTCATTTACAATCACATCCTGGTCCATAAATACTTTATCAACGAATCCATAGATACAGAAATACCCTTTCCCGATGCCCTGCTTTCCTGGTATAAAAATGTCTATCTTCCGGTTATGGCCGTAATCCTTAAACGTAAACTAGTCCGCAAGTTTAGAAACCGCACACCAAGCGATCTGTATGTGTGGATTGTTAAACAATGGGACGAGCTTAAGCAGAAATACGGAAGCGACTTCTCTCTAGATCAAGCCACCGATACCCTGGAAATAGCCGGAGAAAGGCGTCAAAACCGCTTTTTTCAAGCGCTGCGGTCGGTTTTCAAAAGGTTCATTCAAACTTGACGACCCGAAATTTCAATGGTACACTGAGCCATAATGCAAACAGCACTACTTGATTCATACGCCATGCTGCCGTTGGCTGCCAGTCTGCTGGTTCAGGGGGTAGTTGGTCTGTTCTTATTTAGAATAGCCAAACACTCTCATGAGCGGGCCCCCGAAGCCATTTCATTCAAACTTCCGGCTATTTCGATCGCTGTTCTTTGTCTTTTTACCTTGGCAACCTTGGTTTTTCCAAGCTTATTGGTGCTATCCTCAGGGATTCTCCTCTCATCCATATTCATTGCCATTTTTTTAATTGTTCTGTCCCTTACCCTTCCCGCTCAACAAGAACAGCCGGAATTGGTTCAACCCATACCGGACAGTGATTCTATCCAGGAAGAAGAGACAGAGACCGAAGATCCTCTTGTCGCAACTGGTCAACAGTTCATATCCCGACTTTCGGAAACCCTTACCGGGGAAGTAAATATCGTTCGCCTTCTTGACTACATCAACGACACCCTAATTGAGCAAACCCATGCGGATGGAGGTATTGTTTTCCTTGCTGATGATTTTGAAGACAGTATTGCAGCAAAATCCTTCAAGGGTAGCTTTCCTCCTCCGTATAAGCTTCCCCAAGATTTACCGCACAAACCAGTGCGAGTAGAAACGAATTTCCGATACTGCCAATTCAATCTCGGAGATAATATCTTTGGAGAAGTTGCCGCCTCAGGCAAACCGGTATTAATCGAAAGCGGTACAATGGATGACCGTATCTTTGTTAACGGTCCCGAAGAATTTCTTAAGCCTGGCAGTTATATCGTTGTCCCGCTCATGGTTAAAGACCGTGTCGTAGGAGTCGCCGGTCTTGCCCGTTTACCAGAGAACGCACCTTTTAATGGACAAGAGTTCAGAATCGCTGAAGTTCTCTCTGAATACGCAGGCGCGTCGATTAATAACGTCTATAATGTTCAAGAAATTCTTGAACACGCAGACCTTGAACGCGAAGCAAGTATTGCAAGTAAAATCCAAAAAACACTGCAACCCAAGCGCCTACCAGAGCTTCCAGAAGTTGGCTTTGGTTCATTGTTTAACGCAACAAAGGGTGTGTGTGGGGATTATTATGATGTAATTCTTGCCCGTCGCGACCGCATTGTTGTTACCATCGCAGATGTTGCCGGCAAAGGCATACAGTCCAGCATGGTTATGATTATGCTCAGGTCTATCTTACATCTGGTAACCAACACCACTAAATCTGCTGCTACTGTCCTTGATTGGGTAAATAAGGGCATTACCGGCAAGATTGATATGGATCACTATGCTACCCTTTCGTATCTCAGTTACTGTCCCGAGAATCACACTATCGAATACGCCAGCGCAGGTCACCAGCCTCTTTTAGTCTGGAGATCACAAACAAAAACCATGGAAACGATCAGGCAGAAGACAGACCCAATCGGCGTTGAACGCGGTTCAGTGTATGCAGATATGAAGTTGACAGTTGCCAAAGGAGATATTATTATTCTCTATACCGACGGATTGGTAGAGGCTCTTAATACTACCGGTCAACAGTACGGTCTGGAAAACCTGACACGGGTATTATCCGAAAGCAGTTCCATGACAGCAAAGGATCTGGCTGCGGAAGTCAAGCACAACATACAAGCTTTTGTCGGATCGGCCAGTCTCCATGACGACCAGACATTAGTAATCATGAAGATAAAGGCCTAAACACAAGAGAAAGGAGCAACACCAGTATGGAACTTAAGATCAGGAAGAATGGTGAAGTATACATCATAGATGTAAATGGGGAGATGGACTTGTACAACTCCTACAAGCTCAAAGAGCTTGTAATGAAGATGCTTGAGAAGAACGTACAGTCTTTTATAATCAACCTGGAACAGGTAGATTACATTGACTCTTCCGGAATTGGAGCCCTTATTTATATTTGCTCCACGGTTAAGAAAATGAATCTTAAACTTGCAATAACCAACATACATGGCTCTGTCAAGAAGGTTATTGAATTAACCAAGCTGATGGGATACTTTCCGATTACCAACAGCATCGAAGAAGCCCTTCAGCAAATGGAAGGGTAAGCACGTACTTCAGGAGATATAAACATGAATCCGATAAAAGAACTGAGGGCCGATGGCAGCGATCCATTATTCGATAAAACAAATATGTTGTACAAGGAATTCCCTTCGGATTTCCGACAGATACGTTATTTTACCCTTCTGATTGTTCAATCAGCGCCTCTTGAAATCAAAGAAATAAACCTCCTTGAACAACAAATAAGCGAAATCATCAAGAACGCGGTTAAACACGGTAATGATTGCGATTTAAACAAGAAAGTTCGCGTATGGTATTCATTCAGTTCTACGCATGCCCATCTGATTGTAGAAGATGAAGGAACAGGGTTTAAGGATCTGGAAAAATGGAATGATTTTAATCGTAAACGTCTTGAATGTTTGTATCAACAGGATTTCGAACATCTTGGGTCTTACGTATCATTCCGCACAAACCGAAGCGATGAGCAAGATGGCGGTAACGCTCTTTTTGCAGCTCTTGAATACTGGAACGGTGGATTTGTATATAACGACGCCAGAAACGGTGTTGCCATGTTAAAGAAGTATCCTCAAAAAAGACATGGTATTTCCATAGACGGGGAATAATTCCAGCAACAGGATCAATAAAACCGGGAGTTCTACTCTCGGTTTTTTTTTTATCACTTATAAGCACTTGTATACGCCTGTTCAAATAAAAAACGAGCATCTTCACGTTGTATCTCGGTTATACTTATTCCTATCAAAGAAAGTGAAGAAGACACCTTCATTACAGAAGCAATCTTCCCCGTTAAGCGAACCTGTCGTGGCTTACTATTCAAAATGCACTCACCAATGCTACCAACACAAAGAGATCCTGTTGATTCACTGGTCACACTCAATACAATATGTCGATGATCAGTCCACACGACAAAAGGAAGATCGAAACTTCCTGAGGACCGGTTTATTGGTTGCCGTAGTTTCTCCAGATACTCGATAACCTTGTGTACTACATTAACACAAGGTCCAGAAAAACCCAATTTTTCACGCAAGGCAAGATACCTGGTTTGCTGATGTTCACTATCTCCTTCAATCCATTCAGTCTTGCTTTCAATTCCTGAAGAAGGAAAATCCATCACAAACTGGCAAGCGGAAAAACGAGCTCGCAGATAATAGGGAACCGCTTCTTCTGCGGGTAGAAAAAAAACAGGTGGTAATTCCATAGTAACAGTATGTTTGTCTGGAAGACGAATAAAGCTTTCAAAACCTATCTTTCTACCCCGATGCATAAAATACACTGAAACTGCTTCCGATAAGATAGAATGGGTGTCCACACCGTTGCAGTACATTACGCCGTTATCAACTGAATAATCTGTAATTTTTACCGGAGTCGAACTTCCATTGGAAATAATCTGGAGTGCTGGTCGGGTGATCAGAAAATCTTGTAAGATATACTCACTTTCTATTCTATTGAGCTGCTGTGACATAACTTTCACCGTCCAGGGAGATGTCATACACTGTAAAAGAAGCACCGTTAGCCTTGAATAGCACTTCCACAAGTACGGGAATCTTTTTTGCATCCCGTTTCACGGAAAGACAATATAGTACCTTCCAGGTACCTTCACCTTCTTCGATCGGCCGGCTAAAAAAAACAGCTGCTGGATCGGGAATTCGCGAAAGTCGGTATGTTGTTAACGTAGCTAAAAAAGAGCGGGAAGAGTCACACACTTCAGAAGGCAACTTTTTATCCATAAAGTGGGAAGAAACCTCGTTTACCGTGGAAAGCAATGCGGAATCGATACCGGTATAATCAAGTATGCCAATTCCTTCCATCCGCGGATATAAAGGATTTCCTTCTGCAGGGTTTGACGGCTGCAAAGAAGGAAAGGTTTCGTTAGAACCGGGAACATTCACGCCCTGAACCGGGGTCGCAGGTAACAGGTCTGGATTCACTGTCCATGAAAGGGAATCAAAATGAGATTGCGCTTTGTTGCGAACAGTATCTGCACCAAGGAACACCATAAAAGGGTTGAGGATGATAACAAGTAATAAAACACACTTTTTATTCATACAGTTCCTGGTGAGTATATCATATACATGGGTCTATGGACAATCTTGCTGGAACGAGGTAATTTACTGGTAATCTTCCAAACTCTTTTATCCAGGAGAATGTGTTATGGCCCTTACACTTACAGAAAAAATACTCTTATCACATCTTGTAGAGCCCAAAGGGGCCTTACCACCCAGGGGTTCAGATATCGCCATCAAGATCGATCAAACCCTTACCCAAGATGCAACCGGTACCATGGCGTACCTCCAGTTTGAAACTATCGGTATAGACAGGGTAAAAACAGAGTTGTCTGTTTCGTATATAGATCATAATACGCTTCAAGAAGACTGGAAAAACATGGACGACCACCGATACTTGCAAAGTATAGCATCTCGTTACGGTCTTTATTTTTCCCGCGCTGGTAATGGAATTTGCCATCAAGTTCATCTTGAACGATTCGGGAAACCCGGAAAAACCCTTCTCGGATCGGACTCTCACACCCCAACCGGGGGCGGCATTGGTATGATCGCGATTGGCGCAGGAGGGCTCGATGTTGCAGTAGCGATGGGCGGAGGAGCTTTTCACCTTTCCATGCCTAAAGTTATCGGTGTTACACTTTCCGGAACATTACAACCAGGGGTTTCTGCCAAAGACATTATCCTCGAAGTTCTCAGACGCGAAACAGTTAAGGGAGGCGTGGGCGCTGTATATGAATACTCAGGATCAGCCCTTGCCAGCTTAACGGTTCCACAAAGAGCTACTATTACCAATATGGGCGCTGAATTAGGGGCAACCTGCAGTCTATTTCCCTCGGATACCATGACCCGCCAATTCCTTAAAGACATGGGCAGAGAAGACGATTTTACAGAACTATGCGCTGATGAAGGAGCGGTCTACGATAAACTCATCACCATTGATCTTTCAAACCTTCAGCCCCTTGCAGCACAACCACATTCTCCTGATGCGGTAACCGAAATTAGCACACTTGCCGGGAAAAAAGTAACACAGGTGGCAATCGGATCGTGTACCAATAGTTCTTTGGCGGACCTTTCAGCCGTTGCAGCCATTGTTAAAGGTAAACACATAGCCGAAGGCGTAGAGGCTGGTATTTCTCCCGGAAGCAGACAAACGCTTATGTTCGCCGAAAAATCTGGTATTCTTGGCACCCTTATTTCGGCAGGATTCAGAATCCTGGAAAGTGCCTGTGGCCCTTGTATTGGCATGGGCTTTGCTCCAAATTCTGCAGGTGTTTCGCTAAGAACCTTTAATCGCAATTTTAAGGGTAGATCGGGAACACCTGATGCAGAGGTGTACCTGGTATCCCCCGAAACTGCAGCCTATGCTGCCATAACCGGTGAGATATCGGATCCTCGACAAGCTGAGGCTTTTACCCATGGAGTATCTGCTCCCAGCTACGATCAATCCCTTGTCCGGGACGACGGAATGCTTATTGAGCCCTTGCCACTTGAGCGCGCCTTGAAGACACAGATTCTTCGCGGCCCGAATATCAAAGAATGTCCAGCCTGCCCCGAGCTCCCGGACAGCTTGACCCTACCCATTCTTCTTAAAACCGCAGACAATGTTTCCACAGATGATATCATGCCAGCAGGAGCAAAGGTCTTACCGCTCAGGTCAAATATTCCCGAGATTTCAAAGTTTACCTTCTCACGCCTCGATACCAGCTTTTATGATAGAGCTTTGGAAAACAAAGGCTGCCTGGTACTTGGTGGAGAGAATTATGGGCAAGGATCATCACGAGAACATGCGGCACTTGCCCCAATGTATCTTGGGGTTCGTATCGTACTGGTTAAATCCTTTGCACGAATTCACAAGGCTAATTTGATAAACTATGGAATTCTTCCCCTTGTCCTTGACGATCAATCCATATATGACAAACTGTCTCAGGGAGACATCCTTACGGTATCAAACATCCACACCTCTCTTACCACCGGAAGTTCATTTACATTGGAACGCCCTGGTGATGGACTAGTATTTACGGCTAAAAACGATTTTGACGAGCGTTCCCGCAAGATTCTTCTTTCGGGTGGTCTTGCATCGTATACCCGTAAGGGTGGACAGTAACAAGGAGACATACCGGATGACTATTGATGCGATCAGGGACGGCATACGCTTTACCGAAGAAATTCGTGACCCTGTGTGGAAAAGCATCCGGTTAACTCCAAC
>JAFGIM010000021.1 GCA_016929605.1 Spirochaetales bacterium
ACGAAAGTCGTTGGCGGCCTTGATAAAGGCCTTGGTGTTATCCAGTACCGTGGGGTCATCTTCTTCGGTGGGGCAGCCGGTAAATTGCACCATTACAAGCATGGCGGCCAGCAGCACTAAAACACGCTTTGTCAGTTTCTTCATGGTTTTCTCCTGTTAATAGTCGTTTTCGTTCAGTTGGGGCACAATAACCGCCTCATATCTGGATAGAATTTCCGCATGTCGGGTAAAGTACGCACTTGCCTGCGCGTTCGGGGTAAGGAGATAGCGGCTCTTCATTTCCATATACATGTTAGACATAACATAGCGGCGCATAGACAGATAGTTAAGGGCAAAATAGCGGATGTTCAGGATGATGGTGCTCCTTTCATCCTGAGCGGGATACAAGGTGGATGCACGAAACGCTTCCATCGCCTGTTTGTCTCCCTCTGCTACCAGGGCCTTGTACTGGTCAGTTGCCTTTTGCCAGGTAATGGTCGCTTGTTCGTACGGTCCCTTAAGCGACTCAAGTGCGCTCTTGTATACGTCAAGCTGAGTGGCTACCAAGTCAAGGCAGGCAAGGGGGTTTTGTATAAACTCGTCGTTTTTCCCCTTGTTCCAGGAACTGTAATCAAGTTCCTTTCCTAGCCAGGTAAATTTGGTCCCTGGGGCTTTCCCCGGTGTTACTTCAACCGCTTCGTCTTTTACCAGTTCAATTTTTGTACCCTGGGACTCAACATCCACAATACCATCGGTAACGGCAAGGAGGGTGGAGCCGTCGCAGGCCGAAAAAACCGTAAACTCCGTTCCTCTAACGCCGGCTACCATACTGTTGGATTGAATAAGCGGGGATCTTCCCGCTGCCTTGTTCAGCTTGTAGGAAACCTTTCCCGCAGTGGTGGCTAGAACAGGCCGAGAATCCGCGGCTGCTCCGGTGCTTGAATAGCTAAACACCGAATTTTCTGCAACCCGGATGGTGCTGCCGTTTTCCAGCGTCATTTCCACAAAACCGTCCCGTCCGGTAATCACCGATTCTCCGTAGGTAACGGTAGAGCCAAAATCCGCCGGCCGTAAACTGCCAGAACTGGATTTAATCTGGGACGAACCTTCTACGTACACTACGTTTGCCTTTTGAGCCGTCAACAGGGCGGGAAGAATCAACGTAGCCGCCAGGATTGCGTATACTGTGTATTGTTTTTTCATCGTACCGGCCCCTTTAGTCCGCGGATTCGGGGATACCCCTTAATCGCTCGTTCCAATAACAGATAATACCGTCCGTCCGGGGTTTCCAGTACAGTAAGGGAGGTGTCTTTTCCGGTATACCGGGCAAAAAAGTTTTTCATGTCGTAGGAGGGCGCAAAGGCCTTGTAGGAATCAGGTCCCACATGCTCGCTGGAGACAAACCGGGCGTCCTTCATAACAAAAGATGCTGCCTTCAAGTTTTTCCAAAAAGTTGCGATGTCATTTTCCAGATACAGGGTTTCGCCATCAAGGGCGAAGGGAGCCGGGGTTAGTCCCTCTACTTCGGATACCCTTCCGTCATTTATCAGCTGTACCAGATTCATCACTTCATCTTCCTTTTGTACATAGGGCCCGCTGGCGCACGATGCCAAGAGGGCGCATAGAAGAAGAGCAACAGGAAGGACAAGAATGCGTACTTTCAAAATCAAACCTCCTTTATGTATTCGCCGGTAAGTATATCACAGGCTCACGGTATATAACACAATTGTATAGTTCCAGGGTACAGCTTCCTTCAAGCACCGCTCAAGAATTTCGCCCGTAAAGCGTTGCATCGTATCCTCTCCCAGATGTTCTACCAGATAGCGGGCATAGGTGCTGCGAGAAGGGTCAAACCAACGCTCAAGGTCTTGTGTGCTTGGGCGGCGAAGCTCGGTGTTTTCTATTTCCTCTTTGTTAACGGTGAACCCCTTCTTTTGGAGTTGCCCGGTAAGCTCTTTATCAGTCCAGGAAAAACGCTTGTGGGCAGGATCGGTAAAAAACCGCTCTTCTGCATCCCCCACGGCCTTGATTAACGTGCTGTCTGTTGCAAGCCGGGAAATTCTCATCCCGCGCGCGGGTTGGCGAACGGAAAAGCGAATCCTTCCGCCTTCGCCCAAAAGGATCTGGCATGCGAGCACAAAGGCTAGTATGCCCTCGATGGTAAGCGCAGGGTCTCGGGCAATAATCCGGTCAAAGGGAGTAGTAAAGGGATTGGCACTCAGCGATCCATCAGCATCCAAAACGGCAAGCTGGGGACGGTCTAATTCATCAAGGGTGCGCGCATACTGTTCAAGTTCTCCAAGAGCCTGCTCTCTTCGGCATAAGCCCGCCACAAAACCTTCCGGTGCTCGTCGGGAAGCTTCCCAAATAAGCAAGCCGTCATCGGCACCCCACACAAGGATGCGATGGTGGCGCGCCAGGGCACAGTTATCAAATAGTGCCTCCCTGATGCGCAGTAAGGATTCAGATGTTCCACTATCAAGCCGCTTGACCCATTGGTTGCGTTTTGAATTGCCGGGGCTAAAGGTTAACATTTCGCCTTCGGCGCGGGATTCGTCTTTTTCTTCCAAAATGGCAGCTATCTGCAGTTCCCGTCGTGTCAGGACTTCCTGTCTAATTGCTCCCTCATGGCCTTGCTTGGATGGGGTATAAAAAACGCGTCCTACCAGTGATGAGGGCAGGTATTGCTGGGCGGCCCAATGATCGCGGTAGGCATGAGGATACATATATCCTTCTCCGTGTCCAAAACCCTCTTTATCGCGGTTGCCATCTTTAAGATGGTTCGGAACCTCAGCGTCTTCCCCTTCCACCGAGGCGATAGCGTCAAAAAAAGCGAGCGTGCTGTTCGATTTTGGTGCTGTCGCCAGGTACAGGGCTGCCTGCGTTAGATGAAAGCGTCCTTCGGGTAAGCCTATGCGGTCAAAGGCAGCGGCGCAGCTTTCAACTACCACAATGGCCATGGGATCGGCAAGGCCGGTGTCTTCGGCTGCGGATATAAGCATTCGTCTAAAAATAAAGTGAGGATCTTCTCCCGCAACAAGCATCCTCGCCATCCAGTACAGGGCCGCGTCCGGGTCTCTCCCTCGCAGGGATTTGATAAACGCGCTGATAACGTCATAGTGATAATCACCGTCGCGGTCGTATAAAACGATTCTTTGCTGGATGCTTTCTTCGGCTGTGTCCCGGTCTATCGCTATGGCCGTTCCATCTGCCGGTGGCCAAGAGGGTACCGAAGATTCAATGGCAAGTTCAAGGGCATTTAACAGGCTTCGGGCGTCGCCCGATGCTGTCTGTACCAGGTGTTCAAGGGCATCCGGGGCAAAGCTGACATTCCATCTGCCATAACCGCGCTCCTTGTCTGTAAGGGCGAACTGTGCAACCCGGGCAAGATCGGCGGAGGTAAGAGCCTTGAGTTGAAATACCCGACTTCTGCTTACCAGCGCCTTGTTTACTTCAAAGAATGGATTTTCGGTGGTCGCGCCGATCAGGATAATCGTTCCGTTTTCCACCCAGGGTAACAGGGCATCTTGCTGGGCTCTATTCCATCGGTGAACCTCGTCCACAAAGAGGATGGTTTTACGCTCATATAAGGATCGTTGCTCTTCTGCCGCCGCTATGGCGTCCCTGATTTGTTGAACGCCAGCAAGAACCGCGTTCAGGGTAACAAAATTACTTTTTGTATGATGTGCGATAACCCGGGCAAGGGTTGTTTTGCCAGTGCCCGGTGGGCCGTAGAAAATAACAGAGGTCAGTTGATCTGCCTGTATGGCGCGCCTGAGAAGGCGGCCCTCGCCGATTATATGATCCTGCCCGATATACTCGTCCAGGCTTCTCGGTCTCATTCGGGCCGCAAGGGGCTCATGCGCGCCAGGCGTAGCGCTGGAAAAAAGGTTCATTGCCCCTCCGTCTGGAAGCGGTTTTTATTCCCGATTCCACACCGGCTGGGTTGCAGAATAATATCCCCACAGCCCATCATAGTTGCTGTCTACAACTCCTGCATACAGGCAGTACTCATTTCCTTCGGGGACCGGGCTTGCAATTGCGAAAATAGCAGAAAGGTCCCAGTCTTCGATGTTGCTTTTATATTGGCTTTGCGAATCCACACTGATGGAAGACGCTTCACTGTCTCCGGGATTTTGGAATTGCCAGGGATTTCCTTCTCCATCAAGAAGTACTTCAGAGTAACCTGAGCCGCCGCTTAAAAGGAGAACGTTTTTCCCTCCGGCGCCGAGCCAGGCAAGGGAGGTTACCGGGGTGTCGGTGTCATGCGCAAACGAAACCCAGGTGCTGCCATCCCATCGGTACACATATCCGTCGGTTGCGGCAAAAAGCCTTGTGCCATCGAAGGTTAATGCGCGGATGGTTCCAGCGGGAATGGATTGAGTCGGGTTTTCTGCCGGTACCGAGATTACGGTTCCTGCTTCATCGTATATCGCGGATGTCGTGGCAAACCAGGAGGCACTGGCGGCAACGGGCAATGAAGTTAAGCCGGTTACCACCTCGGCTATATCGCCGTTTGCGTACACACGAAGGGCGGAAAACGAGACATTGTCGTCATTGTCTCTAAGGTCTTCGCGAAAAGCCCATACATAGCCGCTACCGCTTATTACCCGGAACACTCCGGATAATCCTTCAATCGCTATCCATTCCGTTCCGTTATACATTTGCAGTGAATGAAAATTCCATGAGGAGTTTTGGAATAACGCAAACAGGGCAGTCCCATCGCCGGCTATTTCAGGACAACGAAACGTACCTGCAGGCAGGCTCATTCGCGTCCAGTCTCCGGTTCCACCTTGTCGTTGGTAAATCTTTCCATTGGCGGTGTAAAGGTTTCCATTCCAGGAAACCATTGATGTTATCGTTATGCCCCGAATGGACGGGTCTTTTAGTTTAACCTCGTCTTCAATGTCCGCAAATATAGGTTCATCCGAGCAAGAGAGAGCAAAGAGCCCGGCGAAAAACAAAAAAAGTAAAGCGAGTTTCGCAACAGGTCTGTTTCGGTTATGTATGTTCATGCGCTATTCCTTGTTGTAAGGCCTTAAAAGTGGTAACGAAGTCCCACGACCACGTTGACAAAATGACCGACGCGGTTATCAGAGCTAGTATCGTACCATTGAGGCAGGATATCCCATGCCGAAGAAACGCCAAAGGACCATTCAGGCGAGTATTGAAAAAAGCATGCAACTTCTGGCCTCAAGAGCAAGCCGAAGTAATTGCGCGATTTGTAGGATTGCAAGCCCAGTCCGGGAGACAGGGAAAGGGGAAAATGGAGTCGGTCATAGACCAGCTCGTAGGTAATTTTAAACGTAAGCGGAACGTACACAAGCATGTTTTCCCCAAGAGTAGCATTAAAGGCAAAACCAAGCTCTCCGCCTAACGAAAGGTGAGAGGTGATAAATCGCGAAAAGCCAATAAAACCTGCACCACCCATGTCAAGCTTTGTATCGGTTTCAACGCCGCTCGGTCCGGTAAAAAACAAGGGAAAATTTACTCCCAATCCCAGCCGTATATACTGGTCCCCCGATCGTATCGGTTCGTACTCGTATCGTGATTCTGGTTGTTTCGGTGATTCAACTTCCTGGGCTCCCAGGAGACATACTCCCGCCAAGGTCAACATCATGGTGATGATCAAACGTTTCATTGGCACACTATACCTCATTTTTTCCGCTATTGTCTATCAAAGCCGGTACATGGTACAACAATGTATCCAGTCCATACGTTACGGCGGACACTCCCAATAGATGTCGAGGTATATTATGAGCGCAGTAATAATTGACGGCTATACAGTTGCGGCTACAGTCCGTGCCCAGGTGGCCAAGTCAGTATCCGCCCTCGTCGGGCAAGGAATTACTCCTTGTCTTTCGGTGGTTTTGGTAGGCGAGGACCCAGCTTCCGTTTCGTATGTAAGCGGTAAAGAAAAAGCCCTGCGCGAGGTGGGGATGAAGGACGCCAGCTATCGCCTTCCTGCCACAACAACAGAAGAAGAATTGATAACGCTTATTCATCGGCTTAACGCCGACACAACTGTTCACGGTATTCTCGTTCAGCTTCCGCTTCCCCGTCACATCAACGAGGCCCGCGTTATTATGGCTATCAATCCGGAAAAGGATGTAGATGGTTTTCATCCGGTAAATATTGGCAATATGGTTATAGAGCGGCCTTGTTTTCTTCCATGTACTCCTCATGGCGTTATGTATTTGTTAAAGAATGCGGGGATCGAAACTCGAGGTGCCCATGCAGTTGTCGTTGGAAGATCAAATATTGTCGGGAAGCCCCTTTCCATTCTTCTTGCGCGTAAGGATAGCAACGCAACGGTAAGCGTCTGTCACACAGGGACGCGGGACCTTGCTTCAATTACTCGTCAAGCTGATATTCTTATTGCCGCGGCGGGTAAACCTCGAATGATTAGCGCAGACATGATTAAACCCGGCGCAGCTGTTATTGACGTTGGGGTTAACCGGGTAGAGGATGATTCCTCTCCAAAGGGATATCGTTTGGTAGGCGATGTTGATTTTGACGCAGCGCTGGAAGTAGCGTCTTTTATTACTCCTGTACCCCGTGGCGTCGGTCCTATGACCATCGCTATGCTTATGGAAAACACCCTTCTTTCTGCCGAACGGGTTGCCCGGAGTTCGTAATGGTCGACATTCAAAGCGAGAGGGACGACCGTGATATTCCCCTGCAAAAGGTGGGTATCAAGGGTTTGCGCTATCCGGTTCAGGTGCTCGACCGGGAAAACAAGGTTCAGCACACCACAGCCTCGGTTAATCTCTATGTGAACCTTCCGCATCATTTTAAGGGAACCCACATGAGCCGGTTTATCGAGGTGTTTCATCAACACCGCGAGCGGCTTTCCATGCCCTATTTCCTGGATATGCTGGAAGAAATACGCCGTTCTTTGGACGCGGCCCGTGCCTTTGGCGAAATGAGTTTTCCCTTTTTTATTGATAAAAAAGCCCCGGTGTCGGAGCAACGCGCCTTAATGAGTTATGATTGCTCCTTTGACGGTCTAGTGTCCTCAACGGGAGAGCGATCCTTCCATGTATCAGTGGCTGTTCCTGTTCAAACCGTATGTCCGTGTTCCCGGGCCATCAGCGAGTATGGCGCTCATAATCAACGTGGTATCGTCAGGGTAAAACTGGAGCTTGGTCCTTTTTTCTGGATAGAGGACCTGGTCTCTCTGGTAGAAAACTGCGCCTCCAGCGCAGTGTATTCGCTGCTTAAACGAGAAGACGAAAAATACGTCACCGAAACTGCCTACGACAATCCCAAATTTGTGGAAGACCTGGTTCGCGATGTTATGTTGGCTATCCCGACCCTGGGCTCCTTTCCCTGGTACAGCGTAGAAGCGGAAAACATAGAAAGTATTCATAACCACAGTGCCTTCGCCTATGCTGAATCTTCAGATCAAGGGGCAATTCGGTGACATTTTTCTTTGAAACCTATGGGTGCCAGATGAATCATGCCGAATCGTCCGCGGTTAAAAATCTCTTGCGGTCCCGGCAGTGGCAAGAGGCATCAAGTGCGGATTCAGCCGATCTGGTAATTATTAATACCTGTTCGGTTCGTATAACCGCCGAAACCCGGGTTGTGGGTCGAATTGCCCATTTTACCGCCTGTAAGCGAGAGCGAGATCTTACCATTTTGGTTATGGGCTGCATGGCAGAGCGGCTTCATGAGGAATTTAAAACACGGTTTCCGGCTGTCGATTATGTAGTCGGTATGTTCGAACGTTCCCGTTTCGAAGCTATTTTTTCTGCTATTGAATCCCGTTATTCCAAAGGTGATCCCTTGGACTATATTCCTTCCCCGGATGCCGCCGGTGGCTATCGTTTTTTTTCCAATTCCCTTGAAGAAGGTGCGTTTCAGGCCTATATCCCCATAATGAATGGATGCAATAATTTTTGTTCCTATTGCATAGTCCCCTATGTGCGTGGTCGCGAAGTTTCCCGCGACATCACATCAATCTTGTCCGATCTTGATAACCTGGCTGCCCGTGGTGTTCGCGAAGTTACCTTATTGGGTCAAAATGTTAACTCCTATCGCTGGCAGGATAGTCTTACCGGGGCTATGATCGATTTTCCCGCCCTTCTGGAACGTATCGCTCGCCATCTTGATAATACAAGCGGTATTAAATGGGTCCGATTTATGTCGAGCCATCCCAAAGATCTTTCAGATGATGTAATAGCAGTAATCGCTCGGGAAAGGGTGTTCTGTCGTTATATTCATCTGCCGGTACAGAGTGGGTCAAATCGTATTCTGGGCGAGATGAATCGACGATACACCCGGGAGCACTATCTTTCCTTGGTCGATCGTATCCGTACCGCTATACCGGAAGTCACCATTTCCACCGATATCCTGGTAGGTTTCCCCGGAGAGACCGAAGAAGATCAACAGCAAACCCTAAATCTGGTAGAAACAGTTGGATATGATGCGGCCTTTATGTATCACTATAATCCGAGGGAGGGCACAAAGGCCTTCGACATGCCCAACTGGATTTCCGAACCGGTTAAAAAGGCTCGGCTGGATCAGGTTATTCGTCTGCAGCATTCACTTGCCGCTCAACGTATGCGCAGCCGTGTGGGAAGTGAACCAATTGCCCTTATTGAGTCAACCTCCCGCAATAACCCGGATGAATTGTTCGGGCATACCGAATTTGGGGATATGGTAGTGTTTGCAAGTCCTGCCGATCATGCCCTTATTGGACGGTTTGTTCGAGTCCAGCTCACTCTCTTGCGCGGTCGAACGTTCCGTGCGAAAATAGTGGAAATTGAACCGGAAGTCGCCGAAAGGCGATAGTTCTGTTCCCGGAGGAGACCGATGCCCCTTAAATTCCTTGTATTTATGATTGTGATGGTGTTTGTGGCGTTTTTTATCGGGTTTAACCTGGAAAATCGCTGTGATATATCGATTGTCGTTCATACGTATCATGATGTTCCGGTTGTGTTAAGTGTGTTATGTGCCTTTATTCTTGGGGTGCTTG
The DNA here is from genome assembly GCA_016929605.1 of Spirochaetales bacterium. Lineage (GTDB taxonomy): Bacteria > Spirochaetota > Spirochaetia > Treponematales > Treponemataceae > Teretinema. The sequence continues at coordinate 8,963 of JAFGIM010000021.1, forward strand.
TCTCCGGCTTTTCATTACTGAGCTCCCGAAAATCTCCCCGAAAGGATCAAAAACCGGTAAAACCATCCAAAAAAACGCCATACGGGATCGACTGATGCATCGGTATGCTCGCCCTGTATGGTATCTGTTGTGTTTTTTTTGTTTGTTGCCTGTTTTTTCTGCCCCGTCCAAAACCGCACAGGACCAGGTTTCCCGCGCCCTTGCCGCCGCAGATGCCACTCGGGTACAAACAAGTTTGGAAGGCGCTCTTGCGCGGACGACTAATCCATCAGATATGCAGTACCTTCTTTCTTCCCTGGCTTCCTTTCATGAACGCACCGGAAGGCCTGATCTTGCCGCACTTCGCTTTCAGGAAGCTGCACAGGCAGCCCCAACAGATGGATCGGAATCATTGTTGCTGGATGCAGCCCGTTGTGCTCTCTCGGGTGGAGATACTGTTCTCTCGGATACGCTGGTCCGGAAGGTTATGCTTACGAGTTTTTCGGAGCCTGTGTTAATCCGTGCCCGATTATATTCAGCCTGGATTCAGCTTTCCACCTCCTCCTCAGCTCAAGCGCTCTCTTTGCTTCGCGATTTTTCTCGCCTTCCATCGTATTCCCCCTGGCTTCCCGCTATTCTTTTTACCCTGTGGTGGTCCGACTCTGATGTAGACGCCCTCTCTCGCTTAAAAGCAGAATGTCCCACTTCCGTCGAGGCTTCTATTGTTACAGGCTCCATACAAACCGCTCCAGTGCCCTTTTGGTATTTAATGGCCCGCAATCAAGAGCGGGTTAACGCCTTTGCTCGGGAGGGAAGTCAGGACCTGGCTGGTAAGCTTGCCGCTCGCTCCCCTGAGCCTCCCGCAAAAGCGGAAAAACCCCAGGCACCCAAAGTCTCCAGCTCGTCGCAAGAGCGCCTGTGGCAGCAGGTGGGTTTTTTCAAGAATGTGGAGTATGCACAGGAACTGTCCATGCGTCTAAAGAAGCTTGGATTTACCTGTATCATCAGGGAAGAAAAACGGCCGAGCGGAACCACCTATTATTCTGTTCTGGTGAGCGAGGATGCATCCCATGGAAGCGCCGCACGCTTAAAAGATGCAGGCTACGAAAGCTTTTTAGTTATCGAGTAAGGGTTGGCTCTTAGGGTCGAAGGATAATAGGCGCAATGCCCGCAAGTTTTGTGCCGTCAATTGATACGGACACCTCGGTCAGGATAACCTTTTGTTTCGCGTTGTCCACTTCCGTCTCTACGCGGTAAAAACGCGCTGTTTTATTGCGGTCATCAGGCCTCATTTGCAGTACCGGTAATCCTTTAACGGTAAGCAGTGCGTAGGAACCCATTTCTTTACCGATGCTGTCTGTTTTGGTGTAGATTCCCTGGGTAAACTGATACTGTGTTCCATCATCGCCTTTCCAGCCTGCATCTCTGCCACTTAAGAGGCTTCCCAGTTTTGTTATCATCTCATCAGGGCTTTCTCTGGTACCGCTCGACATACCGGACATCTTTCTATAAATACCATCCCAGTCGGATGCAACGCCAATTTTTAATTTGACGTCTTCCAGTATTTTAATCTTGATCTCGTCGATCCCGGTTAATTCAATGTCTATCATGCGTCTAATGCTGGAGATAGATCGGTTTCTGGTGGTTAAATAGGCGCCAAGGCGTCGAGGTGTTGCCGCTTCCCGGGTAAATATTTCTTCGGTTATTTCGTTATGGAATACAATTTCCTTCATGGGACTGTCAAAAAAAACATAGCGAGGGCCTTTCCCTGCTATGGAGGAAGTCATATACCAAAGGCCATTGAGATACTGTTCAAATGATTCAATATTTCCGCTTTGTAATTGGTCAACGAGTCGTCTTTCCAGTCGTTTACCAGGAATTTTTGCTTCACTGGCTTTTTCATAGCGTTGCAAATTCCTGTCCCAGCGATATATTCGTTCAATTTGAGCAAGGCTTTCCGGCGAATCGGGATCTGAACTGTATACCGCAATGGGGAAGCTCTCTCCACTGGTAACACCAAGATTATAAGCATCTGTTCGCTGTACTTCTTTTACCAGAATTGACCCATCCGACCGCAAATCCGCGATTACCTGTAGATGTACTCGCCCGTCCTTATCGGTTTTTGGCAAGAATACCGACAGCAGCTGGGTGTTGTCGCTGGTCATCCCCGAAAAAACAAGGCATTGGCTTCGGTCCCCAATAACATCAGCGGCATACATAAGCAGGGTCCTTCCCTGGGAGACGCCGGTTCGTATCGCCTGTAGCCGTGTGTATTCACCGGTTAGGGGATTTTGCAACCCGGCAACAATCAAAAGGTGTTGCTCGCTGATGCTTTTTACCGCGCATATCTGATCCGTAATGCCGTCTTTGTTTACATCCATGGAAATTGCTTGAAGGAAGGACTCATCATTTTCCAGGGGAACCAATGGCTGTATCCGGGATTCATCAATGGAGGCAATCTCGTTGTCGGTAGCCTTCCCCTCGCGGTTTAACCCTTCCTGGAGCGGAACAATGGTTTTGGCAACTTTTCGTGCTTCCCGTGCAGAGGATAAACTGTCCCGGTTACTCCAGAGCCATATAAATAATATGGCAAGACTGGCAAAAAAAAGGATGAGGAGCGGTCGTTTCATCGGTGTCCCTGTCTGTTAGTTCGGTCTTTCCTGTTCTTCCCGTCTTTTTTTTGCGCGAGCTACAGCGAGTCCCGCAAAAGTAAGACAAGCAAGGAGTATGAGCGATCCTACCACGATGAGGGTTCGCTGGGGTAGGGGGGCTTGTTTGTTGTGTACCCCATCGGCTTCTCCGCTCTGGGCGTCCGAATACTCAATTGAGCCAGTCATGTCTTTGGCTACGCTCTCTTGTTGTACTTCGGTCAATGTTCCTCCCTCTGGAAGTACCTCTGCACTGGTTCCCTGTGTTGCCATAATGGAGGAGTACAGTTCTTTTGTTGTCATCACTACCCGATCCTGGATATCCATATCCAGGGTAATTTCGTACCAGTTATCATGCTGCAGGATGCGCGCCTGTGCTAAATAAGGGCTTTCGAAGGTGTCTTGTGTACCGGAATAACGGGAAGACCAGGGGGCTTCCTGTTTAAGATCAGTTAATAGTAGTAAAACGGTATATTGATCAGAGGGGCCACGCGCGTCCAGGTCCTTTTTAAGGGTGTCAAGCGCAAGACCTATGTCGGTATATTCTCCGTTGGGACGTAAAGCGTTCGTGACGGTAAGGATTTTTTGCCGATCTTCTTCTGTTTGAACCGTTAGCGACAATAACCGTTCGGTTTTTCCATAAAACTGATACAGGGTAACTGTATCCCCAGGAATAAGCATTTGACCCAAAAGATGGGTGGTAACCCATTTTTGCATGCTGTCAAATCTTCCCGGTTCTTCCATGGAAAGAGATGTATCAACCAGGATATAGATATCAACAGGGATACTTCGCTCTCCGGCGAAAAGCCATGCAAGCGAGACCATAAAAAACAGTACACATACTCGTTGTTTACATCGATTCATTGGTGATTCTCCAAAGTCATTTTATACTATTATATGCGAATTTGCATCTTACAAAAAAAAAAAATTGCTTTACATAATCTTGACTATGATTATAATGAGATTATTACCTTGCTATTTGTATACGAGACTGAATTGATATAAGGAGATGAAGTATGGCCAGTATAGATCTGCCTCGCAGCCCCAATGTGTTCCATCCTGAGAAACCGAGTGCGGTTGGTTCAAGGAACTCTCTTGCTCAGGACTACCGCGACCAGCAAAAGGAAGTAAACCAACTCCTGGAAGAAGAAACCAACAAGGTTCTTCACCACATGAACGCTAGACTCCCCAAAGAGGTGCTTGAGCGCCTTGATGTAATGGGTGGTGTTAAAGAAAAACTGTATAATTACTTCAACCAGAATTACCAGAATATGTTTAACCGCTATATGGTTACTACAGAAGACGAAATGGTAAAGAAGGTTCGCGGTTTTGTAGATCGCGAGGAAATGAAGGTTCTCAATCGCTATACTCCAAAAGAGATCGCTACCCTTCTTGACGAAGTAGGTGGAGCCGACAAGTTCAATACCGGCGAAATTGAAAAATCAATGGTTAACATGTACGGACACCTTCAGGGTCACATTCAGCGTGGTGTTAACGACCTGGAAACCCTTACCAACTCTCTGTTGCGTCAAAAAACAGACGTTGGCGCCTTTGTTCGCGGCGAAAACGCATATTCTATCGTAAAATGCGCATTCAAAGACAATATCTATAAGCCCAAGACCGTTACCGATGTTAAACTTTCTGTAAACATTCTTGATTCCGAACTTATTAGCCCGATTTTCCAGTATCAGGCTACTGTTGAGTACCTGATCAAGGATCTTATTGCAAAGCACTACATGGACGAAATCGACAAGGCAATCGAGAAACTCAAAGATGACCGCATCGATCAGGGTCTTGATGAGCTCTCTGATGGCGAGATTATTTTTGCCAAGATGCGAAAGGTTAAAGACCTTACCGATGACGACGTAGATAATCCCAAAAGTCGCCGCTACGAGATTATGGCCAAGGAAATGATGGATCGCATCAATAACCTTCGCGCAGAAATCGATCCGGCAACCTTTGATCAGCTCAATGTTCGCGAAAACCTCAAGAAGATTATCGATACCGAGAACATAAGAAACCGCGGATTTAACACCGCAATTAACTCTTTAACCTCGATTCTCGATACCTCCAAGATGGGCTATCAGTACATCGAAAACCTTAAGAATGCCCGCGAACTCATCCTTCGCGAATATGACGACACTAATGCCGCAGTCCTTCCGGACGAACGCTATCAGATTCGTCTGCGCTATTACGATCAACAGCAGTTGCTCGAAGATCGCAAGGCATATGAGATCATGATTCGTTCTTTCGAGACCGAAGTTGAGCATTTGTGGGATGTTCTGTACACCCGCTATGAGGACTCCAAGTTCCTTACCCGTGTTACCGACTTTAACGATCTTGCCAAGATTTACAAGAAAAAAATCCGCAAGAACATCAAAGAAAAGACCGGCGATCCTTTGTATGAAGACATTGCCAAGGTATGGGACGAAATTTCTTTCGTAAAGACCGGCGAAACAGACGTAGAAAAGATGAACCGGACCTTCTTGTACGAAAAAGACAAGATCCGCAAACGCCTTATCCTGATGCGCGACAAGCTCAAACACATGTACGATTATCAGTACCCCATTGAGCGCCGCGTTATGGAAGAGCGACTCTCTTTCCTGGAAACCGAATTCATGAAGTTCGATTACATTATCAATCCTTTCCACCTGCAGCCCGGACTCTTGTTAGACGTTGATATTACTTCTATCAAGCGAAAGAAAGCTACACTCGATGGAATGGCAAACGTTCTTAATGAATTCCTCCATGGTGTATCCAAGGGATTCCAGGACGCAGCATTCGCCTCCTTTAGCCGACGTCGTTCAACTGTTCGTGCCGATATTGCACAGACATTTGCAACCGATCATGGCGATGATCCTGTAGCCGGCGAACCGCCTGCTCGTGCGGCATATCTTGATATGCTCAATGACGAGCCCGCTTCGGCTCCCGCTGCAATAGCAGCTCCTGCTCCTTCACGGGCAAAGCCAAAAGCAGCACCCGCAAAGCGGGCAAAAGCTCCTGCCAAGAGTGCTAAATCCGGTGTTGTAGATTCCGGACGCGGACGCAGAGGAAGAGCTACCGCTTCTAAGGGCAGAAAGGGCCTGAGAGAGATCTAATAGGTCATATATGATGTAACCACTAACCCCCGAAAACGGAAAATTACTGCGTTTCGGGGGTTTTTTTTATCGGTTATGTCAATTATGGGGTATACTGTTACGAAATGAGGAGGACAAAATGGTAGAACCGTCCGGTTTTTATACACAACTCGCGTCCCGCTCCGGGTTTAACGCGTCTGTACGACATATCAATAGAACACTTGATTTGCTCGATTCTTGTGGAACAAAGAGTAATATCGCAGATGAGATTACTGCGCTCATGGCAGATAAATCCTTTGATGAAGATGAAATTCTTGCAGCGGTAAATATGCTTCTGATAGAGAAATGGGGGTATTCCGTCGTTTCTTATAATATTACTTCAGTAGTATCTGATGCACTTCCACTCGTTCAGGAAGTAGCACGCTGGAAGGCTGTAGATCTAGTTCTTGGATATCACCATCCAGATTTGGGATTTATTGTTGTTAATCCCAAGAATCCAGGAAGTGCTTCGGTTATTTCTGGATTTAGAAAGAACGAGTTGATGGTTGTGTATGCCCTTGGTTCGGGTACTACTGAGTCCTCTCGCAAAAATGCAGAGGAGGCAATAACGCTTCTTATCAAGCTCGTAGAAGGCTCTTCGATTACTGCTTCTCGCGCCTTGTTAAATGGACCGTTTATGTTTAAACCACCTAAAAAGATTCAGCCCAAGAAAGCACAGGCTCCTAAATCCCGTTCTGTTACTTCCCGTTCTGCTGCTTCTCCGGTGTATCAGAGCGCCCCTGTTGCCGCTCCTCAAGCTACCGAGTCTGCAGTTAAAGCGCCGCCTCCTGCCGCACCGGCAGTACCTGGCCCTGCCAAGATGTCTTCGCTTGTATCTGTAGTAGTAAGCAATGAGCTTTTCCATAACGGAAATGTTGAAGCCTGGAAGCGAATTATTCGCAGCTACAACGCCAAGTACCCCAATCTTCAGGTCATGGTGTATTATGATGGCGAGCGAATCGTGGATATCAATACCTTGTTTAAGTGGGGTAAGGTCAAACATGGAAGTTGTATACAGTTCAGCGTAGCTGGAGAAAACATCCAGGATCTTGCCAAGCTTTCCCGTTATTTCCGTCAGGGAGCAAGTCCTCAGTTTGAAGCCTTCCTTCATGGATCGCCTGATACAGTTATGAATCTTTTCTAGGAGTGCATGTATGAACAGTGAAAAATCAATACACTATTTCAGCCAGAAGGAAACGGTAAGCAAAAAAATCGATAAAGGGATGTTAGGCATTCGTGGTCGTCAGGCAAATGAGTTTGCTGAACTTGGCTTGCCAATCCTTCCGGGTTTTATTATCGATTCAGAACTTGCGTCGTCCTTGGAAGGGGAGCAGGTATATAAACTTGTTTCGCCCTATTTACGTAAATGTAGCGATGTAGTTGGAAAAAGTTTTGGTGATCAAGATAACCCTCTTTTAATGAAGCTGGTTATCTCTCCTAATCTTGCAATCGCAAATTATCCTACATTACATAACTTTGGATTAACAAAAAACACCATAGCTGGTTTTGAGAAATGGGTAGGAACAAACTTCGCGGCCCATGAGGTTCTCTTTTTGCTTAGGGGTATTTTGAGTATTCAATTGCAATGTGCACAGCTTGAAGAGAGAAAGATCGAAGTATCAGCTCTTGAAGTTGCATTAAAAGAAATTGGTGAGTGTTTAAAAACCGGAAAGATAGAAGGGGCAGGCAGTTCTGTTATGGATCGCTATGCACATTTCCTTCCCGGTGGATTCTTTGAAACTCCTGAACAGCAGATTGAACTTTCTCTTAAGGCAATAAGTCGGTTGCTTGCTCTTGACGAGCAAAACGACAGTGATACCGCCATTCTTGTTCAACCCATGGTCTATGGCAATTATGGCAAGAGCTCCTGTTCTGGATCATTTTTTAGCCGAAACATCGTCACTGGAGAAAAAATTCTTCAGGGTAAGTTTTTCGAAGAAAAGTTTGACGATATCAATGCCGTCGGTAAGGATATAAATCAGATTACCCCCGCATTCCTCAAAAAATTACAGCAGATTGCCTGGATGCTCGAAGACGATACCAAGGACATCCGTCAAGTCAGGTTCACCATAGAGAATGGCAAACTATGGCTTATTGAACAAAAATCGGTAGAAGCAAAGAGCACAATATCCCTTATTCAACTGTTACTTGATTTGAATAAACGTAAGGTTGTTAACGATGCCTATGTCGTTAAAACAGTCAAACCTGGTTTGCTTAACGAAATCCTGCATCCTGTTTTGGATATTATGAGTGTTAAGGATATCAAGAAATCTGCAGGAGGAATCGCAGGCGCACCAGGAGCAGCTGTGGGTCGTGTGTATTTTACCGCTGATTCGCTTATTGATGCACAGCGCATTGCACGCCAGAATGGCGAGGATACTCGATGCATCCTTGTTATGCCTGCTACCTATGCTGGCGATGTTAAGGGTATTGAAGTTGCAACCGGCGTCTTGTCGAATGAGGGTGGCTATTCCGCTCACGCCTCCGTTGTTGCGCGCCAATATGGCAAGATTTCTCTCGTTCGACCAGACATGGTTATCCGGGGTAAAAAGGCTATTCTTGACGGCGTAACTATAAACGAAGGCGACTATCTTACCTTGAACGTACCGTATTATGGCGCTTCCACGGTCTATTTTGGTGCTGCAAAGCTTATTGAGCCTGATCCTGAAACCTCTGGATTACTTGATTTTATCAAGCTGACTCGCTCCTTTATTCAAGACTTCCATGTGCGAGCGAATGCCGATAGTCCACGGGATGCTGCCCTGGCTCTTAAGTTTGGAGCAGAGGGAATTGGTTTGTGCAGAACCGAGCATATGTTCTTTAACGAAAAAAGAATTAATGTGTTCCGTGAGATGATTCTCTCTGAAGATGCTACCGAGAGAAAGAAGGTCTTGAAGAAACTTCAAAAGATGCAAAGCGATGATTTTTATGGCATCTTTAAGGCTATGGCAGGAAGAGAGGTTACGATTCGTCTCCTTGATGCCCCCTTACATGAATTCCTTCCGCATAACGCGGCAGAGCTTGATGTGTTGTTGGGATATTTAGCAAGCAAGGGCGGAAAGAAACCCTCTCGTCAGCTTATTCAAGAAAAGATTAATGCTCAAGAGGAAATCAACCCCATGCTTGGTCATCGAGGTTGTCGCATCGCTATTTCCTTCCCCGAAATTTACGAAATGCAGGTACGGGCGATTTTTGAGGCTGCCTATGCACTCAAGAAAGAAAAGATCGAGGTTATGCCCGAGATCATGGTCCCCATCGTTATGAATTTCCGTGAGCTTAAGCAAATCGTGTATGGAAAAAAGATCGAAGGTACTGCCTATCAGGGGATTGTTTCTATCGAAGAAGATGTTCGCAGGGAGAGCGGTTCCAAACCAATTGAGTATCGGATAGGAACAATGATCGAGTTGCCTGCAGCAGCCTTGAGCGCCGGAGAAATTGCCCGATATGCACAGTTCTTCTCCTTTGGAACAAATGATTTAACACAAACCACCTTGGGACTTTCCCGCGATGATTTTAATTCCTTCATGCCTGACTACACCATGTACGACTTGATTGACGGAAATCCCTTCGCGGTATTGGATCCTCGAGTTCGTGAGCTCATTGAAACAGCAGTTCAGCGAGGTACTACCGCTCGTCCTGGTCTTAAAAAGGGCTTGTGTGGTGAACATGGTGCCAGACCAGAAAACATTCGCTTTTGTATGGAGTGCGGGCTCGATTATGTCTCCTGTTCCTCTTATTCTGTACCGATTGCCCTGCTTTCTATTGCTCAGATTGAGCTTGAAAAAGCAGAGAAGGAAGGGAGAGTGTTACTGCCCCGATCTGTGGGTCTTTCCGCTAAAGCAAAGACTGCAAACAGTTCGAACAAGAACAGTAGCGCAAAGAAAGCTGTAAAGGGATCCGCTTCCAAAAAAGGAAAGAAGATAGCTGCTAAAACTGCTAAAAAAGTCGTTGCAAAAGCTGGTAAAAAAGCTGTAGTCAAGGCCGGAAAGAAATCAGCCGATACTAAAGTAACAAAGGTTCCGGTTAAGAGCAAAAAAACTGCTAAAGCCGTATCCAAAAAAATGGGAAAACCCGCGGGGAAAAAAGCCGCGGTTAAGAAACAGGTGGTGAAAAAAATGGAAGATACCAAAGTATTGGCTTCACAGAAGCCTGCTGCGGCAAAACCGGCGGCAAAAAAGCCGGCCGCAAAAACTGGCGCGGTTAAAAAAACCGCAGTAGCAAAAAAGGCTCCGGCAAAAACCGCAGCTGACAAGAAAACAGCGGCCAAAAAGCCTGCTGCTGCCAAAAAGGCTCCAGCTAAAGCAACTGCGGCTAAAAAACCAGCAGCGGCCAAGAAGCCTGCAGCTGCTAAGAAAGCTTCCGTTGCAGATAAGAAAACTGCCGCCAAGAAGCCTGTAGCCGCCAAGAAGCCTGCAGCTGCCAAGAAGCCCGCAGCTGCCAAGAAGCCCGCAGCTGCCAAGAAGCCTGTAGCTGCCAAGAAGC
>JAFGIM010000022.1 GCA_016929605.1 Spirochaetales bacterium
ATTCAGCCTCTATCTCTCCAACGGCTCCGCCATCTACGGTATAAAAAGCTTTGGAAATAAGGCGATCCAGAGGAACCTTATCCATACCATGACCCGTTTCTTCGTCGGGGGTAAAAAGGATTTCTATGGGGCCATGGGGAATTGATGGATTTTTTAGAAGTTTGAGCGTAAGAGCCATTATTGCGGCGATGCCTGCCTTGTCGTCTGCTCCAAGAAGGGTGGTTCCGTCTGAGGTGATAATTGTATGGCCGACACAGGCGGCTAGTTCCGGATCGGTCGCTGGATCTAGGACAAGTCCCGAAGGTAATGTAATGGGTGAGCCATCCCAATTAGCGTGTTGTATCGCTTTGACGTTTGTTCCTGGTGCATCCGAGGCGGTGTCCAGGTGTGCGCATAACCCGAAGGGCGGAACACTTTCCATGCCTGTAGATGCGGGGATCACTGCCCTTAGGTAGCCATTTTGATCGACTGTGTTGTCGGTTAACCCGTAGGTGGTAAGCTCCGTCGAAAGTAGCTGTGCCAGACGGGTCTGGCCGTCTGTAGAAGGCATTATACCTCTGTCTGCCTTATCTGGATCGCTTTGGCTATCTGTTTCTGCGTATTCTGTGAATCGTAATCGCATGTAGTGTAAATCATCATCGGTTACCATGGGAACCAGAGTACGCTATTTGGAATGACCAGTCAATCTTGGACTTCTTGCCGAATACCTGTCAAAACAGTACCTTACATATATATGAGCTTGATACCCGCCTATCCTGAGTTCGCTCCCCTAAGTCTTGAAATGGCCCAAGAAATCTCTCCGCATATGGTTAAGCTTCCCGACGGAATTTCTGAGTTCTCCTTTACCGGATTATATTTGTTCCGCCATCGGTATAACTATCGAGCTTCCATTAGTGGAGATTTATTGATACTTTCGGGAGAGCGGGATGGTTCGCGCTTTTTTATTACCCCCTGTTGTTCAACCGGTAAGGAGATAGTGGAAAAGTTGTTCTCTGACCATGATTACTGGAAACTGATATCTCCGGCATTTTTGGAAAAAAACAGCCAGTGGATGCGAGATGCAGGCTACGAGATTCAGGAAGATCGCAATAATTTTGACTATTTGTATCTTCGGGATGATTTGGCACATCTTTCGGGAAAGAAATTTCATAAAAAGAAAAACCATGTTAATGCCTTTCTTTCCTCCTATCCTTCATGGACGATAAAGGATCTTAATGGAGAAACTCGCAAGGATGCCCTGGAAGTGCTTGAGGCATGGGTTTTACACGAAGAGGAACCGCAAAATACCGATTATGAGGCTGCCCGCGAGGTATTGTCCCTTATGGATCATTTTCCCATGACCGGCCAGGTGTTATACGTGGACGGTACGCCTATTGCCTGGACCCTTGCCGAAACCCTTGGTGATGGATTAATCTCCGCTGTACATTTTGAAAAGGCGAGAACAGAGTATCGTGGTAGCTATCAATTTATCAATTATGCCTATGCCCGCTCTCTTCCGGATTCAATCAAATACATTAATCGTGAGCAAGACTTGGGAGATGAAGGGATGCGACAGGCAAAGATGACCTATCGACCTTCGGGTTTTGTCATGAAATACCGGGTCAATCGTCCCTGAACCAGGATCTGGCGATAATTCGATGCAGGATGGCATACCCCGTTCCCCAAATTTCCCTCTTATGGCATACTGCCCGCCGTTAGTGCTATACTCCTAAGAAGGACAAAACCGGGAGGTTTTCATGAAGTTGGTCAGCACCCGAAACAGTTCTCATATTGTCAGCTTCCGGGAAGCTGTGCTTGATTGTATTCCGCCGGATGGGGGCTTGTATGTTCCGGCAAGTGAAGAAGATTTACGTCCCTGGGTAATGTATATGGACGAAACGACTTCCTTTGCCTCTATTGCCGGAACCCTTACCTCGGCCCTGTTGCGGGAAGAGTTTAGCCCTGTTGTGTGTGAACGAATTGCCGGAACAGCCTTTGCCCATTCCAGTCCCCTGCTTAGGCAGCTTGACGATCGGTTTTATTCTCTGGAGCTATACCACGGTCCTACCGGATGTCATAAAGATTTTGCTTTTTCCTGGTTCGCTTCCGCATTAGAGCATTTGCTTGTTATGGAAGACAGAGAGGCCACTGTATTGGCTGCAACAGGCGGGGTAACTGGCCGCAGCCTTGCGGCCGCCTTTTCTGGCAAGAAACGCCTTAAGCTGGTCCTGGCCTATGCAAAGGGGACCCTTGCAGGTCTTGATCCTGAAAGCCTTGCCTGGAATGGTGGAAATATCTATCCGGTAGAGGTTGAGGGAGACCTTAAAAGCGCACAAGAATTGGTTAGGCAGATATACAGCGATCCTGATCTGGTCTCCCGCTTTGGGCTCACGCTTGCCAATACAATGAATATTGGTCGCTTATTACCGCAGGTGTTTTTTTACATGTTTGCCTTTACGCGTCTACGCAAAAAGGTTCTGGGCGACATTTTTTACGCGGTTCCCTCCGGGAATTTTGGTAACCTGGTAGCCGGATTATACGCATGGAAATTTTCTTTACCGGTAAACGGGTTTATCACCGATGCAACAGCGGCCTTGTCCTGTGATGCGACGGGGCAATGCATGTGTATGGACTCGATTGTTCCTTTAGCGAATCGGGGGGCCGCGGACCCGGCAAGTCCGTCGAATCTTGAGCGGCTGGAGCAGGTGTTTCAGGTTAATCCCATGATCCTTCGTGGCTTGGTGTTTCCCTCAGAAGTATCGCAATCGTCAATTCCTGATATTATTTATTCAATGTATCGAAAATACGGCATCCTGTTGGATTCAGCGGCCGCTGCGGCCTGTGGAGCCATTGATGCGGTAAGCGGTAGACTTAATTCCGACGAAGGAACTGTGGTGTTGGTTTCAAAGGATCATCCTGCCTTTGAGGCGGATTTCTTGCGTAAAACATGCGGGGTGTCGCCTTCTATTCCCGATTCACTTACCGGTATTCGGGACAAGGTTACCGGAGCACAGAGTATTCCGGTAAGCACTGGGCATCTACGTACAATTCTTGAAAACTTTTCTATAAGGGGATGATGTTCCTGGGTGTATTTCTTGCGCTCTTCAACAAAATCCATTATACTAAAAACGCATTTTCCAGGGGGTGCGTATGGCTTTTAAACTAGATGGAGCGAAGTTCGATACACTTGATGAATTAGTGGAGGCATTGTATCCCCTCTATTCCGACAAGATGTCTATCGAGGAATTCAAAAAGTACGCCGAAGAAAACGCCCAGCAGAGCTGACGTTATCGGTCACACATACAAAAACGCGCAGGAGTAGCTCCTGCGCGTTTTTTTTATCCAACGATCTGTTACTTAGTAACGAACGCTCTGTGTCAGTTTTTCAAACCGGTATTCTGAATTGGTAAGATATGCAATAGCCACCCGTTCAAATCGATCAACTTTCTTGACAGGTCCAAACACCAAAGAAGCCGTACACGTTTTGTGTACCAAGGTCTCCGCTTTTTCCTTGTCGAACCAAGCGACACCATCCCAGGTATGAAGCCGTATTTCTCGTTGCACGCGGGTATCGCCAGCCAATGTAGTAATCGCTTGTTTTACAACATTGCGGGCTGCTCGCTGTGGAGCGCATAGCCGCGAAATAAAGGTGATGATGGCTTGTATGCATCCTTTGTGAGCGCCGATTCGTACAAGAGGTTCAAGAGCGGCCCACAAGGAAATATGTGTTCGGAACTCCGATATTTCCAGATAGGAAACAAAATTAATCTCTTCGTATCTGTCTGCTATGCGCCGATCAAGACTCCATTGGCCAATAACATCAGGTAAGGCAAGCGACTGGTTTGCCTTGGGTAATATGTCGGACAGTGCAAGGATGATAGAGCTTGCAGCCAAGGCTTCCGGAAAACCCTTTATTGTTACAAGAGGTCCTTGCTCGGTACGCGAAGATCGGCGGCAAAGCTTTTCCAGTCGAGACAGGAATTTCATACAGGTAAGCGTTGCCTTATTGACCCCTGCATCATTGGCCGTTGTGTTGAGTCTGGTTGATGCTACGTGATAAAAAGCGTGAACTGCCTGTTTCAGATTTGTTGGGAGATCGGGTCCACTTTCAGAATTCTGCGACAAGGCTGAATCTGGCAGGCACACGGTCTTGAAATACGAATAAAAAAGCGGTGTTAACACCTCGTCCAAGGCCGCGTACAAATCGGCGTACACAATAGCTTGCAAGGCCATGTGAATATCCCGTACGCCCTTTCCGTTAAGAGACCGGTACAGGGTTCTATAGCGTCCATCTGCTTCATCCTCAACCTCGCGAATATTCAAGAATACCTGAGTTTCAAATCCATTGAGAGAGGCCCACAGACCATTGGCGTGTATTTCGTTGGAGGTTCGCAGATACCACAAGCCGCTTCGTTGTTCTTGCATTAAGCAAAAAAGGTTTTCTCCTGTTCCAAGGCCCAAGGCTTCGGCGATGGTTTTTTGAAGGAGAATACGATTTTCGTTAGCTGTTTTTTTGGCGAAGGCGGCGGAGGTTTTGATCCACCCAGCGGTTTTTCCGTATACGTTGTTGAATAATATAAGAGCGCTTTCTGTTCCCGCACGGTTAGACCATGCAAAGACATTCTCGTTCACATGTCCGTTATCCCAAAAGTCAAAGAGGCAAAAGTTTTCCACTCCGGCAAAAAGCCATCGCTTTTTCATGAGCGGGAATATCTCCCGCTCATGACGCCTGACAAGGTCCTTATCCGGCGCTTCGTCACGATACGCCTTGCGATATTCCATGCCGTATTTTTCTTCAAAGCCTTCAATTTGGCCATGACCAAACATTGGTAGCCCGGGCATGGCAACCATCATGGTGCAGATGCCAAAATATTTATCGCCCTTGCCGAATTGCGCAACAGCGGTCTCTTCGTCCGGGTTGTTCATAAAATTAACGTATCGCTTAAGTATCTCCGGATCGAACTCAATTGTGTTCTTGATGGTGGTGCGGTATTTTTCGTTATCTTCGCGTTTGAGCATGTTCATAAATGCCGAGTTGTACACCCGGTGCATTCCAAGCGTGCGCACAAAGTATCCTTCCATCATCCAGAAAGCTTCTGCGAGCAGGAGTGTGTCTGGAATTTCTTTGGCGCAGCGGTCAACAACTTCCCTCCAAAATTCTTCCGGAATTCTGTGCTCGAATTCTGCGCGGGAAAGCGCGTAGCGGGAGCGGCTTGCGATGTCTCCGCCCTTGCCTGGTTCGGGATACCACAATCTTTGAATGTGTTTTTTTGCGAGTACCATGGCCGCGTCAAAACGGATGATGGGGAAATTGCGCGCAACGTGCAATATCTTTTGTATGACTTCTTCTCTGGCTGTTGGATTAAGAAAATCAATCTGTGCGGTGTCGTTCCAGGGCATACCAGTTCCATCGTTACCGTGGTAGATATACCGGGTGTCTCCTGTTGATTTATCGACTCGTTTAAAAACAACGGCGCAATCGCTTTTAGAGTAATAGTGATTTTCCAGAAAAATGCCTACGCGGCCATCGTGGGATAGATCCTCCCCGGAAAAATCATAGCCGGGGAAAGGACTCTCTGGCGCTTGTATGAAGAGGTCCGGCTTCTCCACAACCCAATTGGAGTCCATGCCCGTATGGTTAGGAACCATGTCGCTTGCCATGCGGATTCCACGTTTCCATGCCCGTGTGCGCAGGTTGTCCAAGGCTTCCCAACCGCCAAGTTCGCGGGCAATCTCATAGTCGTCCAAACTGTATGCGCTTGCTGCTGCTTCCGGATTCCCGCAAATCTGCTTTATCCGGGCGCTTGCGGGGGATCGCTCCCATAATCCGATTAGCCACAGGCCGGTAAAGCCTGCTCGCGCCAGTGAGTCAAGTTCTTCATCGGGAATTTGATCCAGGCGAGTTATAGCCCTTCCATATGTTCGCGATAGTTGGCTAAGCCAGACCAAGGCGCTTTTCGCCATGAGTACGACATTGGGCATCCAGTCGCGGTCCGGACTAAAGCGTTCATATTCTCGGCTTATGTCTGTATAGTCGTAAGGATCCATGTCGATGGAACCGTCGCCAAGACCTGCCCATCCCGGTTTGTTTTCTTCGGCGATCAGATCAAGAGAGGATAAGAGGCGCATAAGCCAATCGCCCAAAAGGGTTCCCCAGCGTGTTCGGATATAATCGAGTTGGCCCTTAAGGTCAAAGGGTGAGTAGTCAACAGGGGCCTTGAGCATAGATATTAGATCAAAACCTTCCGGTCCAAAAGCAGGTTTGATTGCGGACCAGGAGCGCAGCGAATCCCAAAAAGGTGTCCACAGGGGATCTTGAATCAGCGCGGTATTGTCAAAGAGCGGATAAAAAGGGGCAAAGGCCGGATTGTCATTGGCAAGGGTGAGCATCATAAGCTCTTCAAGAGCGCGTTCGCGGTTTGTCGTCCCGTCTGTATCACTGTCTTTGAGCCAGAGCTCGGCAGAGGTGTGTCCCTGGTATACCGCAACCGGCGGGAATTGCTGGGTAAAAGCAAGTAGAAGTCGATCTACGCCAGCTTTTCCAACTGAGGATTCAAGATGCGATAAGCCCTCTACAAAAAAACCCTTGTCCGCATCTTGTCTGTATAGACGGCATACATAGTGGAATATCTCGTCTATCAGGGCCATGGCGTTAAGCTGCCCTGTCTTAAGATATCGTTCGCTATGGTTTTTTCCATCCACCAAGTCGTTGTACTTTTTTGCGAACTGTTGAACGTTCTCTATGTTCGCAAAAATAACGTTTCCACTCGATTGATATAGCGACTGATCAAAGTCACATTTTTTTCTTGTTTCTCCATTGATATGAAATTCCATAACGCGCAGGTCCGGGCAAAACCCTGACCCTATCTTGATGAGTAGTGGCGTGGCACGGCTGTTCATTAACTCTTTCCTCCGGTTGCGCTTTCTTTCTGGTGTGCTGCACAGATGGCGGCGATTGCTTGCGTAAGGTGATGATTTTTTATTAGGCTTTCCAGGTTGAGCGGGAGCCTCCAGGTCCAATTAAAGGGGCTTACCGTTCCGGGAATATTGATTCGCTCATCATTCGGGTTTTGAGCAGTTGTGTCGGAGGAGAGCGCAAGAAAGTCTTGAAGTGGAATTGACACTATGCGGGATCCTGCCTGGGCAATGCGTTCAAGGACGGCACTCGCGGTTGATTCGCAGTAGTCCTGGGTAAACCCTTCGCTTCCGTATGCTGCATAAAAAGCCTCTCTGCCCCCTTCGCTATCCCACCACATTCTGAGTGTAGAACTGTCGTGTACGGAGCTTGCTGCCACCGAAAGGCTCGGATAAGAGCCAAGGTCCCTGAGTGGCTGTCCCTCTAGTTCCCAAATACGCTCCCAGCGAACAACCTTGAGCGACAATATTCCTAATTGCGAAAGAACCGAAGGTACACACTGAGGAATACTGCCAAGATCTTCGGCACAGGGGAGCATATCGCAGCTTCTGGTAAGTTCACCAAGAATCTCCAGGGCCTGTGCTTCCCATAGCTGCTCCCCCTCTGCCTTTTTGCGTTCAAACAGGGCGCCCATTGATTCCTTTTCCTCACTGGAAAGGGATTTCCATGCGCTGGTGTCTTTCCAGTTCCAAATCGGGGAGTACAGGGCTCTGCCTTTGTCATCCCGTCCGGTTTCTTGTAAGAGGCGATCTTTCCATGCATAGAGCAAGGCCTCAATTACCGGTTGGGGAAGGTTTGCTTTTTCTATATCACGTTCGCCTGTTATGGTAGGCTTAAAAAGCCAGAGTTCTTCATTCCCTATTCTGTTACACACTTTTGACAAAAGGCCATGCGAGCCAAGGTAATCAAAGTGATTAACCGCTTCTATGGCGCTTGTCGGGATATGCGGCTCAGTAATCCAGCGCAGACGATCGCCGGAAAAGCCAAGACCATGTAGCTCTGGGGTGGTTATTGCCTCGTGTGGAGTTGTCCATCCCAGATATCCAGTTGAGTTGCCCGATGGAATAGACCATATTCTAAAAAAGCCCAGGATGTGATCAATACGGTAGGCGTGATAATAACGGGATGCAACCGAAAGGCGTTCTTTCCACCAGGAGAAGCCGGTATCCCTAAGATTATCCCAGTTATATATGGGGAAGCCCCAATTTTGTCCAAGTTGATTCATGTCGTCTGGAGGGCTGCCGGCTCGGAGGTCATCCCGAAAAAACTCGGGATTTGCCCATGCATCGCAGGAGTCTTCGTTCATCAGGATGGGGATGTCTCCCTTTATGGCAATGCCAAGCGCTGCGCATTGCGACACCGCTTTGGAAAACTGTTCGTCCAGTCTCATTTGGAGCCAGGCGTAAAACAGATGATCTGCTTTTCGCTTAGGGCTGTTCCATCGATCCTGTATCTCTCCATGGGAGGGGGTTCGCATCTTGTCCCATTGTTTCCAGGATGCTTCACAAAATCGATGCTTCAGGTTCATAAAAACCGCGTATTCGCATATCCAGGGATTTTTTATGATCCAGTCCTGCAGGGCCGGGTCTTTCAGGATTGATTTTTCATTATCGTCAAAGATTCGGCGCAATAGATCCATCTTAGCAAGCCTGAGGCCTCGGTAGTCAAAGCGGGGAAGGGACTCAAATCGATTTTTAATCTCCCCAATGTCGTGATGATACGGGGCTCCTTCGGGTATATCGCGAATGCTCAGATAGAGCGGATGCAGGGCAAAGGCGGAAAGGGCGCTGTACGGGGAACTTTCGGTTCCAGTATCATTTACCGGTAACAGTTGAATCATGGAGAGTGCGGACTTTTTGCAAAATTCTGCAAAGGGAACAAGGTCGGCAAACTCACCGATGCCGCAACTATGCGTACTCTTGAGCGCGCTTACGGGAACCGCGACGCAGGTAATTCTTTGTGTGGGGAAGGGAAATTGCATACCTCCAGTATACGGTACGCTTTAAGAAAAAGGAAGTAAAGATAATGAGTAGCGGCCCTATGAGTGTATAAAGCCTTCTTTCCAGTGCCAAACAGGCCGGGCAAGGGATGAGGAAAAGGGTTGGGTTCGGATAAAATCGGGGAGCCATTCTGTGTCATTCACCAATTCCTGAAAAAACCCGTCATCAATCCCGTACTCGTCAAGTAGAAGAACCAGTTCTTTGCTTTCTTGCTCGGTTAATAACCGATTTTGAAACTCGGTTAGTTCATGGCTTTGGGGATGTGCGGACACGGGTGTGTATTGGGTCATCAAGGATAGAAGGGCCTTTCCCTTAAGCTTTGTGGAAAACCAGTCCAGAACTATACGGGTATCTTCTTTTCGGCCTGGCAGGGCAAGATGGCGAACAATAACTTGTTGGTTACGATGTGCCATCCAGAGCAAGGCCTTTTTCGCAGTAGACGGATAATCCTTAGCCTGAAAAACACTTGTCGAGAACAGTGGATTAAGGGTTTTAAGATCTGGAAGCCAGCCGGTAACCACATCCTGCAACAGCTCCAGCGCTTCAATAGTCTCGTATGCCGAAGAATTCCAGTAGACCGGGAGGGTAACACCGCACGAGCGGGCTTCGCGTAAGGCGGTCGCAAGAGCAGGGATTGCATGACTGCCAGTGACAATGTTGAGGTTTTCTGCGCCAGCCTCCGCAAGCGCTGTACAGATCCGGGTAAACGTGGAAAGGCTAACAGGTGCGCCCATTCCCTCTTGTGAAATCTGGAAGTTTTGACAGAAGTTACAGCGGAGATTGCATCCCGTAACGAAGATTGTTCCCGATCCGTTTTTTCCGGTAACCGGGGGTTCTTCGCCGAAATGAAGACCAGCCCATGAAAGCCGAAGACTTGCGGTTTCTCCGCAAAAACCCGTTTCGCCGCGATTTCGGTTTACTGCGCAGGAGCGGGGACAAATAGTGCAAGACTCATACTCTTTTTCCATGGGAAGCCGAGTATATCAGTCAGGAATAAAAAAAAACAAGCCGGTCTGTCACCGGCTTGTTGGAGCCTTAAACCCCGCTATGGGAGTCGTTCCCTGACGGGAACTTCGGCCTCTCTTATTGAACCTGCCATGTAGAGCGGACAGGTTGACGATCATCTCTGTGCGCCGGTTTCTCTCCGGCGTGCATCTTCAGGCGGATTGTCCATACAGGGCCTCCCGTAACACATCCGTTGCCTTGTGTACGAACGGCTTCTTCCGTTGCCCGTCCGTCACCCTGATATCCGTGCAGTAATAATAACCGCTTACATCCCAAATATCGTTCATCACGGCTCAGCTGTCAAGAAAAATTGCACAAAAAACACAATGTGTTTGTCAGGCTTTTCCACGCTCAACAAGGATAGACATAATGGCTGTAACTACATCCATGTCCATGGTTTCTGCCTCGGCGGATACCGTTTCACGGATTTCATCCCAGTCGTCATCGGCAAAATGTGCTGTTGCAGGGAAGTCTCCCGAAAGGAGGGACAGCAGAGCAATAAACCATTCAACGGCATCTTTTCTTTTTGAAGAATCGGAAAGCTCTCTTCCGTAGCGGTCTTGCCAATAGGAGCCAAGGGCAGAAGCTACCGGGTCGAAGTCTCTGGACCAGGAAGCAAAGAGCCTGAGCAATTCATTGGGGAAGTTTTTTTCGTCAATCGGACTTTTTTCCGCGCGTGCGACAAGGCGTTGTGCGTCGGAACAGAATTTGTCTAGGTTTGTCATTAGTTTATTGTATCAAAAAACCTTGACTTTTCCTATGAAGGAACGTAAACTGACCCTATGAACCTGAAAACTGTATTGACCACTGATACCGTCAATCTTCATCTGAAGGGAACCTCTAAAGAGGCTATCATCGACGAATTACTCGACATTCTTGTTAAAGCCGGAAAGGTTAAGGATAAGGCTACCGCTCGTGCGTGTGTGCTTGATCGCGAACGCAAGATGTCCACTGGAATGAAGCATGGTATAGCCATTCCTCACGGTAAAACCGACTCTGTTGATGATCTTGTAGCCTGTATGGGTATATCTGATACCCCGGTGGACTTTGATTCCCTTGATCAGGAACCATGCAGGATTTTTATTATGACCCTTTCCCCGGTGGATAAAACCGGTCCTCATCTTCAGTTTCTTGCGGAAGTAAGCCTTCTGTTCAAGAGCGCAGAAAAACGACAAGAAATTCTTAAGGCTACCGATAAGGCGGAAGTGATTCGCATCCTTACCGAGTAGCTGATAATAAGACGGATGCTATTTGGTTTCCGTCAGAGGAAAAGGGCCCACTGGGTCCTTTTTTTTTGCCCGTTCCGGTTTTTACCGACCGAAACGAGAAGGAGAGCCAGAGATGAAAAGTGAAGCCCGATACGTTGTTGATGGAATGTATATAAAGGATCGTTCAGGTAGAACGGTTATTTTGCGTGGATGTAATCTTGGTGGAGATTCCAAGATTCCGGTATCTGATGCTGGACTTCAACATCCGCGCGAGGTTTCCTTTGTTGGCCGCCCCTTTGCGGAGGCCGACGCCGACCTTCATTTTTCCCGGATTGCCTCCTGGGGTTTTACTGTTATTCGATTTGTTATTACCTGGGAAGCGGTAGAACATGCCGGACCCGGAATCTATGATGAAGAATATCTTTCCTATCTTCGGGTCATACTAAAAAAAGCAGAGGAACATGGCTTATCGGTTATTATTGATCCTCATCAGGATGTCTGGAGCCGCTGGACTGGTGGAGATGGTGCTCCCGCATGGACCTTGGAGGCTGTAGGGTTTGACCTGAGCGCACTGGCGGAAAGTGGCGCTGCCCTTACCAGCGAAGGCTCAGGATCTGAGTGGGGCTTAATGCGTTGGCCCCTCAACTATCTGCGATATGCAACTGCCACCATGAATACCCTTTTTTTCGCGGGAAGTGTGTTTGCACCGTCTATGATGATAGAAGGGCAAGGTGTGCAAGAATGGCTTCAGGATCGCTATATTCAGGCAATGACCCATACCGCACGCAGGCTCAAGGATTGCGAGGCAATTATCGGGTTTGGATTGTTTAATGAGCCGCATCAGGGTTTTATCGGTCTAAAGGATATTATGTCCCACGGACGTGTGCTTGCCCCGTCAGGAACGGTATGCTCAGCCTTTGATGCGATGGCTGCGGCTTCTGGTTTTACCCGCACATCGCGCCGCTTTACCCTTGGGGGGAAGCTCCTCCTTCCGCTTTCTGTTCCCCTTAATCCTGGAGGACGCTCTGTCTTTAGGGAAGGTTTTTCCTGCCCCTGGAAGAAAGCAGGAGTTTGGTCCGGCGATACCGCACCGATACCGCAGAATCGAAGTTACTTTTCAGTGTTTCCCATAAACCATCCCCGCAGGGGCGAGCCGGTGTCCTTTACCGAGGATTTTCTTAAGCCCTTCCAGCGCACCCTTATGCAGTCCCTGTATCGTAAACATAAACATTATATTTTCTTTGCCGAGGGAATACCGATGGGGGAGCGAGTGTCTTGGCCCATAGAGGATCGCGTTCGCGAGGACGAAGGTTATTTTTCTGTTGTTGACGCGTTTCATTGGTACGATGGCGTTACCTTGCTGTCCCGCCGATGGCGCCCCTGGTTAACCGCAGACGGGGAGCGTGGCACTGCGGTATTGGGGAAGGCCCGCGTTAAAAAAAGTATTCATACACAGCTTGAGCGCATGGTCTTACGAGCCGCAGCCGATGGAGTTCCCGGCTTTTTGGCAGAGTTCGGTCTTCCGTTTAACCTAAACCGCGGGTCAGCATATCAGAGCGGAGACTACTCGCGGCACGAGGCGGCCTTGGCATCTTATTACGATGGAGTTGATTCAAACTTGCTGCATTCCACAATTTGGAATTATACCGCGGGGAATACCCATGCCAAAGGCGATGGATGGAACGGAGAGGATCTGTCTGTCTATTGTGGTGAAACCCTCTCTCCGCGAGCGGTAAAGGGTTTTTCCCGGCCATACGCAATGGCTGTCTGTGGCACTCCCCGGCGTATGAGCTTTAATACCAAAAATGCAGAGTTTAGCCTTGAATGGGATGGAGAAGCAGGAGAGACAGAGGTCTACGTTCCGGATCACTGGTATCCTCAGGGATGGCAGTCCCTGGTAGTCTGCGGCACCGCGCGATTGGAAGAGCGCGCAGACCGTCAGCGACTAGTGATTGTAAGCGAGAGTGCGGGTTTCTTGTCGATACGGATTAGTCGACGCTCTTAGCGAGACACCACCGCTTTGACGCGATTGTCTTCGTCAATTTTGTATCGTGCGGCTACTTGCTGTACAAATAGCTTGTCCAGACCTTCACGGTAGGAAAATATGCGGGAGACATAGTCCAGCGTTCTTTTCGGTGTATTGTTGTTGCGAACCTTTGTCGTTCCGGCGTTGTACATGGCCAGGGCAGCGACCTCGTTTCCCGAAAGGTCAAGGCAATAACTGAGGTGAGTCAATCCGTTGTGTGCGTTTGTTTCGGGATTAAAAAACTCTCGTTCGGTGAGCTTTGGAAAGGCCTTGTTGTTTAACTGAAATAAACCCCGATCTATGGATGTAGCGTTCTTGTTTACCGCCCGGATTTGGTAGCGGCTTTCTTCCCAAGCCAGGGCAAAGGCAAGGGCTGGCGGTATATTGTTCTTGCTCGCATTATCAAGGATTATCCTGCTGATTTCACTGTCGCCAGTGATATGGGTGTAAAACCACAGGACATCGGCGCGGGCTGCCTCAGACCTATAGAGGGTAAGGGCTGGATCGGTTGCTCTGCCCCCCTTGATTGCTTGCAGGTGAAATTGGTCCGGGGCGATGATCGAAGCCAGGTGTACCTCTTCGTCCGCTCCTAGGATACTCATGGCCATTGAATCAAAATTGGTATAAATTATTTTTCCCGCAAGCACGACCAGGGCAAAAATAAATACTGCAAGCAGTATCTTTTTTGGGTACAGGGATTTGTTTGCGCTAATGTATGTCATATGCGAAATACTCCATTGTTTTCTAGTAAATACGGGTTGAATATAATGGGCCTTAGCACAAAGTTCAAGGTTATCAAGTCAAAAAATCCAAAATAACTCGATTTTCTCAAAAAAAAGCCCTCTTTACCCCGTTTTTTCAGGATAAAGAGGGCTCGATCACACAGGAAGTAGTTTATTCCTCTTCGGGAAGAGCAACGGCTCCATTAGCTTTTCCGTCGATTACACGTACAGCTATCACCCCATCAATCGCCTTAAGGCTTGCCATTACAGTGTCGCCAATCCGGTCTTCTACATCAATCAGGTTGTATGCAACATCGGCACGATTTTGATTGGTCATGGAAGCGATGTTGAGGCGAGCTGCCGCAAGGATGCTTGTTATTTGGCCAATCATGTTTGGTACGTTCCGGTTTGCGATACACAGACGGGCTCCAGCGGCGGGAATGGGGCCATCAATTCGGCACTTGGGGAAGTTAACCGAATTAACGATATTTCCATGTTCCAGGAAGTCGG
>JAFGIM010000023.1 GCA_016929605.1 Spirochaetales bacterium
CAAGCTTGCCGGTATGACCGGTACCGCCGACACCGAAGCGGTTGAGTTCAGCAAGATATACAAACTTGAGGTAGTAGTAATTCCTACGAACCTGCCGGTAGCACGACTGGATGAAGATGATATTGTCTATCTGAATGAAAAAGAAAAATGGAATGCCCTTTGCGATGAAATAGCAGAAGCATATAAAAAGGGTCAGCCGGTATTGGTAGGTACTGTATCCATCGACAAATCCGAAAGAATCTCTGCACTCTTGACTAAAAAAGGTGTACGCCATGAAGTCTTAAACGCCAAGAACCATGCACGGGAAGCCCTTATTATTGCCGAAGCGGGCGCTAAGGGTTCGGTAACCATAGCAACAAACATGGCAGGACGCGGAACAGATATTAAATTGGGCGGCAATCCGGAGTTCCGCGCGCGAAGAAGAGCTGGAACCGAGGCCTCCGAAGAGCAGTATCAAAAGATCCTTGCCGAAGAATATGAAAAATGGAAAGCCGATTATCTTGAAGTAAAAAGCCTTGGTGGCTTATACGTAATTGGAACCGAACGACATGAAAGCCGCCGTATAGACAATCAGCTACGCGGTCGCTCTGGCCGACAGGGAGATCCCGGACGATCTCGCTTTTTTATATCGCTTGACGATGATTTGATGCGGATGTTTGGCGGAGAAAATCTTAAATCAATTATGTCCAAGATCGGTATGGCCAGTGGAGAACCCATCTGGCATCCCTGGCTCAATAAAAGCATTGAACGTGCCCAAAAGAAGGTAGAAGAGCGTAACTTTGAAATTCGCAAGCATCTTCTTGAATATGATGATGTGCTGAATGAACAGAGAACCTTTATTTACAAACAACGAAGCGATATTCTTGCAGACCAAAAGTTAAGCGAACGTATTCTTAATACTGCCGAGGAATTCCTTGATGACCTGTGCGATGAGTATTCTCATGCACAACGCCGTGGAAAGGATGAAGCCCTTGCCTCTTTTGCGACGGCACTGAAGGAACGATTTGGATATGCGCTAACCGAAGAAGAAAAAAGCGCAATGCTATTAAGTCCTGATGCCGGAAAGGAAGCGGTACTCGCCTCGCTTCGCACGGATATTACCAGCAAGGAAAATCTTGCTGGCACAGAAGGGCTTAATGCCTTTATTCGATTCCAGTATCTACAGGCAATCGACAAAAAATGGCTTGATCACCTTGAAAATCTTGAATCCCTTCGCGAAGCGGTATATCTCAGGTCCTATGGACAAAAGAATCCCCTTACCGAATATAAACTGGAAGGCTTTGATATATTCTATTCCATGCTTGACGATATCCGGATGGAGATTGCGAGCAGGGTATTCCTGGTTAAGGTTCGCACCGAAGGGAATGAGCCGGTATCCAGACACACCCGACAAGTGTCCATTAACGCCCAACATCAGGGCTTGGGATCCTTTGCTGGTGGACGTTCAGGTCCCAACGCTGCGAGTAACCCCGAGAATGTACAGGTAGTTAGGGCCGTACCAAAAGTTGGCAGAAACGAACCCTGTCCCTGTGGTAGCGGAAAGAAATACAAATTCTGTCACGGTAAATAAGCCGTTTTCCGCTACGAGTGGCGGGCCCTGATAACGGTGATACATGGATCGGTCAATTCCATAACATAGGGAAAGGCCGTTTCCGTTAACAGGTGCGCTTCTCCGTCGAACTGAACCAGGATGGGACTTGCATAATCGATAACAATGCGGTGAGCCTCGAAAAGCGAGGCTTCCGAAAATGATATATGCTCGCCGGTTTTAACACGGCTTTTAAGCGCAAGTTTTTTTAATAAGGGTAAATCCCGTACTGCGCATACATTGCGATCATCGGGTAGTATTTTTTGATTTGATCCATAGGTGCGCCTTCCGGAAGCCCCCATTACACAGATAAGAAACTGCTCTTTTTCCTCGCGTACGACAGACATGCTCTTGTCATACGCGCTAACGAACATTGTTTCCACTGGAAAGAACTTACCATAAAAAAGACAGGCAATATCGAGCCATATCTTGTAAAAATTTCCGGGAAACAGCCGTTTAAGCCGATTGGTCATGTGGGTTACAAAGGCATCAAGTCCAACACTGGCAATGTTAAAAGCATAATGAAAGCCTTCCCCACCCTGTCCCCATGCCCTGACAGCACTTTGCTTAACAAGAGTTGAATCACCGGTAAGCAACAACAAGGTTTGATCTAGAAGCCTTCCATCAGATCCGTCATTTCCAGTACCAAAGGGCAACCTGAGAACGCATACTCGATCTGAAAGAGAAGAGTGACCAGCTTCCAGAATCGCACGGGCAACAGATGTTTGGACTTCCAGACTTGTACCATCTCCACCTGCGGTGATGATTAGATACAGATCGTTTACATCTGCCCTTAGTGCGGCAACCAGGACTTTATCGGCAATCTCGCGAGCATGACCTGAAGCTTTTGTGTATTCAATTGCAAAGGAAGCAATAGTACAGGCAACAGCCCTGCCTTCCACATCCCTTACCGCTTGCGCCAATGCAGCCTTATTGTAGGCAGCATTCTTTTTGCGGGTAAAGCCTCCGGCCGCGGGGTTGGCAATGATGGTAACGAAAACGCGTCTTCCGGAGAAGACGCGCGATCGCTCAATAACACGAGCAATACTTTCCAGATAATCCAATTGCTTTACTTTCCTTTGCGAATAAATGCGTCCTTAAATCCGCTTGAACGAAGTCTTTCAAGCGCTGCGCCATATTCATCTTTACCAAGCGGCCCAACGAGCACCTTCATGACATCCTTGCCCCGAACAGTACCCCGTTCGATTGCCAAGGGATATCTCTTGCTCCAGGAAGCGAGGATGGAGCGAACAGACGAAGATTCAGCGTAGCTGCCAATTTGCACATACCAAGAGCCTTTTTGAAGGCTTGAGACAAAGGGAAAGTCTTCGCCATACGTGTCCGCAGCGATGGGAACAGGTTGAACAGGAACTGCGGCAATAACGGGAGCCTCTTCTACAGCAGGAACTTCTTCGACATCAACACTATTGTTCTGTACCTCTGGCATAACTGGCACAACCGGTATGGCAGGACCGTCAAGATAGGATTCAGCTTCGGTTACTTCCGCATACTCGGGGGGATTTGGTTCAGTTGGAACCAAGACCGCTTCTACCTCGCCAAGGACTACTTCCGGCTCTTCATAAAAAGCCGGATTTTCCTCAGAGGGAATGTCCTCAGGCGGAATTTCCGGAGTCTGAGCAACTTCTGGGATTTCTTCTGCGGGAGGAGTGCTTACTTCTTCGGTACTTGCTACGACAGCAGCCCCATCCATCAGTAAACTTTCAGTTTCGACGACAGGCTCAGCGGCAACCGGGGCCGCCTCACTCAAACTCTGATCAACTTCGGCAGGCATGGTTTCGGGAACCTCGGAAGCCGGTATCAAGTCAGTGTCGGTATTAGTGGCTATCGATGATAAGGGGACCACAGGATCTTGAACCTCCCGCATCGCAACAGCGGCTGCAGGATTCATGTCTGGATCACTACTGGTAAGGGAGTCCTGAGAGCTCAGGGTTGCTCCCGAAACGGTGCCATCCGCGGGACGCTCAAGCACAGCCTGAGGAATTCTGATGCGTACTCTGCTTACGGTGCCAGATTTGATATTAAGAGCGGCAGCCGCTTCCGGAGAAAGAACCGCGACCAATCCGGGAATACCGGATGAGCCGGTAATAACTGCGCGAATGGTACGCTCTGTTTCCAGATTCCGAATCTCTACAATCGTATTTCGGGGAAACATATCACTTTTGGCGTACATCCCTGCAGAAGGGAAATCCGAACTGGATGCGATTCCAGCGTTTCCTTCCCATACTGCCCATACAGAGATAAGCGGTATGGCAAGAAATACAA
>JAFGIM010000024.1 GCA_016929605.1 Spirochaetales bacterium
AGTTGCTCTGACCAGAGGCACACGATTTTCTACTGCACGAAACACAGCCATGCTCATGTGCTGCCATTGGCTCGACTCACTTTTTGCCCAGGCGTCATTGGTCAAATTCACAATCGCCCGTGCACCATTGTTAACGAATCTCCGGGATATATACCCAAAAGTGTCTTCAAAGCAGATCGGGGTAGAAAAAGAAAGATCTCCAACGGAAAACACGGTGGCTTCCTTCCCTTTTTCCCAAAAATGGGTGTCGTTCTCCAGAAGTATAGTATACACCCAGGGAAAGGCCTTGCGATAGGGGAAATGCTCGGTAAAGGGTACAAGATGCATCTTTCTGTATCGATGCGGCCGGGGAGGAAGTACATTCTTGCCTGGCTCAAATACAAACACCGCGTTGTAATCGAGTCGATCCTTGGAACCGTCCGGTTTTTCTCGTGCAACCGCATCATCGTTGCCAAGCACAAAGGGAACCGGTGATCGATCAAGGTATGCAAGCAGGGATGATACCAGATCAAAGGCCTCTCTATCTTCCCTATAACGATAATGCCAGTCGATACGTGGTATAAATGCCGTTTCGGGCCACACGACCATATCAATATCAGGGCGAGCTTTCAGTGCTTCATCGGAAAGACGAGTTAAGGTAAGATAGTCTCTGCGGTACGCCTCCATTCCTCCAAGCCAGGGATCACTGTTCGGCTGAATAAGGGCAAGGGAAACCTGAGGAAGACTATCATAGTCTTTCCAGGATAAAGTACTATATATAAGGGTACCTACAAGCGCAATGAACCAGATGCCTGCAGAAAGACGATGCTCCCGGGCAAAACGGGTAAAGCCGACAGTCCATGTTGCGATTTTGCCGGTACACGATTCTTTGATGCCACCAGCCAACCATGCCGAAGGAAACACTACCAGGGCAGAAACCCCCCACACCCCGAAAATAGAGGCGATTCCGCTAATCAAGGGAAATGACCATTGAGAATATCCGATTATTCCATATGAATAGCCGTTGAACCCACGGGTCTTAAGGTATTCATACCCAATCCAGATAATCCATTGCACGATAAAACCACGCCGGGGAAATAGACTATCAGCGGCCTTAAGCAGGGGAAGAACAGCCATACACCACAGACAATAAAGAATGGCGATAATATACATTGCCAGGGGATGGAATACCGCCAGCCAATAGGTAAACAGACAATAACAAAGCGTTCCATACAAAGCTCCCCAAACAAATGAGGCTCTGAAGGACACGCGACGAACCAAAATAAACAGGGGAACAAAGGCAACATAGGCTATAAGGGGAAAACCGCGAACATTAAGGAAATTTGGTTGTGGAAGTGCAAAAAAAAGCACCGATACCACCAGTAATGCAAGATTCACAGGAAGTCCGGCAAGAAAAGCCTGAGTTCCTTCGCCCCCGGTGCGGCGGAAGGATTGCTTCATCAGGAACCCTTTTGTGTATCAGCGGATAAGGGTACATTCCAGACGTTATTTTTTAGTTCTTTCCCGGAGCGGAAAGCAACGACTGCATGATCTTGTACGCTTACGATTTCACCCGTTTTGGGATTTCGGGCCTTTTGACGACCTTTTCGTTCCCGAATCTCGAAGGTACCAAAACCCCGTAATTCAACGGATCTACCTTCTTCAAGGGCTGTCTTGACTTCATCAAGAAACAAATCCACAACTGCCCGAATATCCTTAAGATCTTGTCCAGATTTTTCGTAAATCCTATCTACGAGATCACTCTTGGTCCTTTTTTTGTCGGGCATGCGCTAACCTCTCAAACCTCATGGTAGCATAGAAACGAACACTTGTTAAGAAAAAAAAACCGCAAGGAAGCTGTTCGCTTCTTGCGGTTTTCCGACCCGTTATTCCTGGGATTAACGGTTATTTTGCGGCAAAAGTTGCGTTATACAGTTTCTGCATGCGCGACTTCTTTCTCGCGGCGGCGTTGCGGGCGATAATACCCTTGCGCGCGGCGGTGTCAAGTTCCTTGACCAGCTGGCGAAGAAGTGTTCCTGCCGTATCGGTATCATTTGCATGAACGCTTGCGACATATTTTTTCGCGCTGGTGCGCACGGTACTTTTCACGGCCTTGTTTGCTACCCGCCGTACTTCACTCTGCTTGTGTCTCTTAACTGCAGACGAATTTCTCACTGCCAAAGGGAACCCCCCAAATAAATCTGTCTTACAAGAATACCAAAACACGGTAAACACGTCAATACCATGATAAGATAAACGCAACCAGTAGTTTTAGCCGTCAATTGCTTGACAGTTCATATTTATTTCTATATTCTTGTGCTATCTTTGTTTTCAGGAGATACCAAGATGGGTGGAGCAAGTAAGAACTCTCGTACCTCAGTGACAACTCACAAGTTTTTTTGTCCCTGCGGTGGCGAAGTAATTATGAAAACCCTGTTTGAAAGCGGAAAACTGAAGAATGTCGCGGAATGCGTCAAGTGCAAGCGCGCTGAACGCCGTCCCAAGGACTTCAAATAAGAGCCGCCTTGAACAAGGCCAACAAAGGGAACCCTATTGAGGGTTCCTTTTTTTATTATTATGTGTGTACCACGGTATCCATGAGCCGCCAGGATACTAACTGCTTTCGAATATGTTCCTTTCCCGCTTCCATTACACGGATTTGCTCTTCTTTTGTCCTGGGAGCACTCGCCACAAACACAATACGAACCCGATAAAAACCATCTCGTAAATCCCGCAATAATCCGCCCAAAGAACTCGTTCTCCATCCACCATCAATCGCACAAAAAACAACTGGTTGGGGAAATTGATCTAAAAGGCGTCGAAAACCGGCAAGATGAAAAGTTCCCAATTCACCGTTTTTGGAGCGTGTGCCCTCGGGAAAAATTACCGGTATAAAATTATTTTTTTGTACTCTAAGCATAAAACGATCCATCTCGCGCATTGCCCGGGAAGGACTACCGGTACGGGCTACCAGGCAGTGACCATCGGTCCGCAACACCCGAGACACACAGGGAACATGCTTACCAAGTTCTTTTTTTGCAACAAATCTGAGGCGTTTCCCACCCAGAAAATACATCAGAAGCGGAATATCAAGCAAACTTTGATGATTACAGACAAGCAGGTAGTTCTCGGGTAAAGAGGTGATAGCAGAACGATCTAGATGAACAGTAAAACCCATATACGTAGAAAGAAGGGCAAATATTCTTCTTGGAGCATGATCGGTAATAAAACGATTGATGCGAATATTCAAAGAGCGACTTACCAGGCTAGCCATAAGATTAATAGACCCATAATAGGCAAGAGAAAGAGCCAAAGACAGCATAATGATTACAAGACGAAGAGCGATAACGAGCGAATGCATCAATTCCTCCGAAACTCAAGTATACAGAAAACGCTCAATGCTCGCTACCATGGTGGCCAGATTTTCATGACAACGTCTTGTTTCCGGTAAGCTATCCAAAAAGACTTTCCCGTAGCGCTTGGTTACCAGTCGCCGGTCCAATACGCTTACCACGCCCCGATCGCTCATACGCCTGATTAGCCTGCCAAACCCCTGGCGAAACCGAACCACAGCATCCGGAAGACTCAACTCCATAAAGGGATTTCCTCCCCGAGCCTCAATCGCTTGTGAACGAGCTTCCAATACTGGATCATCGGGCACCCGAAAAGGAAGTTTAACAATTATTACCTGAAGAAGCGTGTCTCCTGGTGCGTCTACTCCTTCCCAAAACGAGTCCGTAGCAAAAAGCACACTTGATTCGTCGCAGCGGAACGACTCTAAAAGACGAGATCGATCATCATCACCCTGACTAAGTATCGATATTCCAAGAGGAGCAAGGGTTTTTCGCGCAAGATCTCGGGCATAACGAAGCAGGTCGTATGAAGTAAACAATACCAGTGCATGGCCCGAAGATGCTTGAATGAGCGATACAATTGCATTGGCGGCAAACTCCCTAAAACCCGGTTCATCGGGTAAGGGTCCTGAATCCGGAATGGCTAAAAGAGCGTTAGTTTCATAATGAAAGGGAGAATCATAAGCGGCAGAAAGAACACGATCATCCTCTATACGAGAGATGCCATTTCGATTCATCCAATATTCAAAGCTCTTTCCTATTCGTAACGTCGCGGAAGTACACACTACCGTCCTAAAAGGCTCAAACACACCTTCGCTCATCATTGGAGCGATAGATAGAGGCGTTTGCACAAATCGGGGATACCAGAGCCCTTCCCTATCCTGATTTTTTCCGGCACGCAAAGGAAGCCGCTTTTTCTCTATCCAAAAAACAGACTCGCCCCGTTCATCCCATTCAATAAAGTGTTGACATAAGGAGCCAATAAACTCAAGACGCCGTAAAGCGAATTTGGATTCCCACACTACGGGATTATCCATATCATCTTCGGCAATACCCTCTAAAACCGTTCTTACTATGCCGGCAAAACTGGACACTGCCGCCCGTAACAGATTCATTGCCTGGAGGACCGATGCCGCTTCAGTAGCAGTTTTTGCACAGAGTCGCCATGTTGAGCGCTCTCCTATCATGGCAAGGGCTTTTTCTTCTAAGTCAAAAAAAGCGTCCTTGAGCTCCTGCATTAGAGCAAGACCGCTTTGAACCTCCCCGGCGGATGAAGAAAGGCGTTCCAGGGCTATCAGGTGTCCACCGATTGAACTTCTTTTTACACGATATAGCACCGACAACTGTTTATTTAGCTTAAAACGTGTAAAGCTTTCCGAAAAGAAGCTTGTGGCAGCAGCTTCCATCGCATGCGCCTCGTCAAAAATAATGTGATGAAACGGAGGGAGAACCGCAGTATCATCATAACCTGCCCCACCCATCCTTGCTTCAAGATCCGCAAATAGTAAATGATGATTAACAATGAGTAAGGATGCGCTTGCCGCTTCCTTACGCACGCGCATTACAAAGCACTCTTCATGACGAGAACAATGCATTCCCATACAGGCGTCAGACTCCGAGCAAATTCGTGACCAAAGAAGGTCTCTGGGCATAAAAGATAAATCACTTTTACTTCCATCCTGTGTGGTTAATACCCACTCATGAATTCGCTCAAGCTCCTCAAGTTCTTCATCAAACAAATCACGTTCCTGCATGGCTTCCATCAAACGCCTCAGGCACACA
Source organism: Spirochaetales bacterium (assembly GCA_016929605.1). Taxonomy (GTDB): domain Bacteria; phylum Spirochaetota; class Spirochaetia; order Treponematales; family Treponemataceae; genus Teretinema. The sequence goes on from JAFGIM010000024.1 coordinate 5,115, forward strand.
TAATTTTGCCTGCCCTTCATAAGTACCGCTTTTATAGGTCTTCCCAAAATACGTGATGCTTGTGGAATATCCTTATCTGCCAACTGTTGCTGAAGATTTATCGTTTGTGTGGTTAATAAAACACGTTCCTGATTATCCAACGACCAGGTTATCGCTGGTAATAAATAAGCAAAACTTTTACCAACTCCCGTCCCTGCCTCAAATACTCCAATTTTCCCTTTGTTAAAGGATCGGGCAACAGAGCTCATCATAGACAGTTGGGGGGGACGAACCTCATAATGTGGTGCGGTTTTAGCAAACTCGCTTTGTTCATCCAGGAAACTGAGTAAGGATTCCTCATCAATCAGATTCTTTTCACGTCTTAAAATCGGCTCAACTACCACATACACTTCATGGGCATCATTAGATACTATATAAAACCCAAGTCCATTATCCGCGACACGAGAAGCGATACCAAGGTCGGCATTACTTGGCTCAAGATTCCCCGAGGGATGGTTATGAATGAGCACTTCAGCTCGATCCAGGGAAGAGGTAATAACAGGTACTGCAGAGTTATGCCCTCGGGCAACAATGGTTACCGAGCTAACCATTCCTTGACGATCCAACAGACCTGTAAAAAAGACTTCGTTTCCGCCCGCTTCAGCAATAGCAGTACTAATCGTTGAGATGACTGATTGAGAAAGCCGTGAACTGGAATCGCTCATACCAAAGCCCTCGTCAAAAAAAAAGGGTAAGGACCTGTGATCCTTACCCGAATAGTCCTGATGGACCCAAGCATCTCCTAGGGGAATTGAACCCCTGTTGTCGGGATGAAAACCCGATGTCCTAACCACTAGACGAAGGAGACATAGACTATAAAGTCTTGTGCGTTACGCAACTGTAGTATTTATAGCAAAGAGACCAATCAATGTCAATATCTTAGGTCATATCAATTTTAGCAGCTATCATTCTTCGCAATTTCGCTTCGTCTTCCTTTTGATATCCAAGAGAAACAGCCTTATCCAGATCGGTAAGGGCCTCGGTATATAAACCCAGATGATAATAACTTTGAGCACGACGGAAGTATACATACGGTTGATAGCGATTGAGGTGTAATGATTTGGTAAAGTTTTCCAGAGACTCTTCTTCTCTACCCATCACGCTTAGAACAATCGCTATGTAATAATAGGATCTAAATCCCTCCGGATTATATTCTGCGCTGCGTGTAAAGTCTGCAAGGGCTTGTTCGTACAGGGACTGGGCAAAATAGGCCATTCCCCGATGCTTGTAAATAACAGACAGGACGGTTGAATTTGGGTTTGCCTCGATTATGTTAGTATAAATCATGCTTGCCCGCTCCAGATTCCCGGCGTTATGGGCCTCAATGGCGTCCAGAATCATATCGTCTATGGTTCCCGGTACATAAGGAAGGGCATTTGTATCAATGTCGGGCGATGAGAGTCGACTTGAAAGAGATGCTTCTTGGGCAAGGTGTAAATCAGAGAGGATATCGGCTTGTTGATAAAAGCTTCCTCGTCGTTTATCAAGTTCGCGGTTTAGTTTATTTTGATAATCACGAATTTCCTGAAATATGATATCCGCAAGGGAAAGACTTGCGTTGATTGATGCGAGTTTCCGTTTTAGGGGTAAGTCAAACGGAGAAAATTCCGATTTATATACCAGCTCATGTTCAACCTCTGCCCAGGCATCTTGAAGAATAGTTCTAACCTGAATTTCAAAGATAAGTGCCTTAGGCAAGGCAAGTCCCTCGGTTAGTTCTTGCGGAATCGCCAATAAAATATGAGTAGACTCGTACCCAAACTCACGGAAGGTTCGATCGGCGCCTTTACGTTCAACTTCCAATACAGTAAAACATCGATGAAGATTTTGCTCCACTTCCACTAAATCTTGCAAAAACGCACAGATAATGCGAATGCCGAGTATATCAGAAATAACCGGAAGATCATCTTTGGGAGGATTAGCTCCACTGAGGGTCCTGAGTAGCTTACGATAGTAGCTATTAAACGATTTGACCCGACTTTTAAGGGTTGGTACAGAAGACACCACAACGCACTCTCTCAGTCGTTGTTCAAGACGTTCCATAAGAAGAGTAAGATCAGGTAAATAGTGTGCATAACGGCGTTCCAGATCATCACGATTGGGAAGCCAGGGAGCCGAATGAGCCTTGGCAGACATATTTACAATTATACGCATTAACCGAGGGCAAGGCAACGGTTAAAAAACCAAAGTAAGCAGTGAACAAAAAAAAAGAGGACCCGAAGGTCCTCCTTTTTTGTGCTTAGTAAAAATTACTGCTGTGCAGCTCCACCCTGAGCGGCGGCTTCTGATCCTGCAGAAGGTGTAAAGCCCTTCTCGGTAGCCATCTTTTCCTGCTCGAGGAAGCGAAGTACCTGTACGCCACCAAAGCGGGAAACTTCATGCTGCTTGCGATCGGTTTCCTTCTTGGTCTGGATTCCCCAGAGATCTTCATCAGCAAAATCGCGAATAGTGCTTAACACGGCCTTGTCGTAAATAAGCTTAACATCCTTGAAGTAGGCAACAAAATCACCACCTTCATGGTTTGCATCGCGGGTAATAAGGAAGCCGGTGAACTTCTGATAGGGGAACGCAGTGGGGTATGCAGGATACAGGCGTACTTCACGAGTTCTAACCTCGGAAATGTACTCGGGATTCTGCCAAACCATTTCGCGCCATCCGTCAAAGAGGAGGTAACCCATGAAATAGCGGCGCTCTACGTTGTTTTCATCCTTCATGAGCACAAACAATCCATGGGGGAAGTTCATGCCATAGGTATTAACAGCGATTGATTTTACGACACCGACATTCTTGATAACACCGTATCCGCCTTCAAAGCGAGACATTCCAGTAGCCTTATCCTCATCGGTGGGCTCCTGAACGGTTCCGTCATCAGCAACTTGGGCCATAGCCTCATAGCTGGGGATTTCGAAAGAGGGTTTAACCAGGGCATTAGCGTTATTATTCCACACAGGGAAGTTGACGCGTACACCGAGAATGCTCTGACCGGCAAAATTCTTGGCGTTCTGGCTGACCGGAGCGGCTTTTGCGTGTGAAACCGAAACACTGGTTACGTTTCTAGCGGAAGAGTTAAGTTGGACTTCCCAGGTCGGGATGGCAAGGGAGGTTCGCATAAGAGCCTTCTGCTCCTCGGTAAAAGAGGCGCCAGCCACGTTGGAATAATCCATCACAGTTCTGCGATTGTGGGTCATATTGCCGTCCGGACCTTGAATAATGTCCGCGTTCAGCAAGGCAAAATCAATAAGGATCCCTTCCTCAGCCATTGCAAAAGCACTTACAAATAGCAGCGCAATCGCAACAATTATGAATCTCCTTTTCATTCAAAGCTCCTTTAAAAAATGCACGTATTGTAGCCCTGTCGGTTTATAAGTATACGGAAGAAATACCTTTTGTCAACGCTTTTATTTTTGAGCCACGTCGACAACAGGGGTACTTCGGTATACCTCTTCACCTTCTATATATACATATATCTTAGCAACATTTCGGAAATTTGTAAAAACATTTTTTTTAAAAAGTGTAAAAGCCTTCGCTGGATCCAGGCCGGCGCCCAGATAATCCTCGGCAGAGGCTGATAAATCAATGTATGCCTCATTTCCGCGAATAAAGCACCGTAAAATCCGAGTATTGGTTGGAAACAGAGGAAGGGTCTCGGGGTCAATCGGGCCAAGCAACATCTCGCTTACCTGTAAAGTAAGGGCTTCATCCTGATTCCTGACAAGAGGAATATACCTAACCTCGGTGCGAACCTTTGCAGGTGCCGATGCAGAAGGAAAATAAAAAACAATACGCTTTACAGAACTGGAAGAGATAGTGGAGATTCCAAGAAGTATAAACAGCCCAAGACACATAGCGAATGCAACCGCTTGAATAATCGGGTGAGTTTCCCTGATACGCTCCCCTGTCTGAAGAACCTTGTTGTAAAAATCTTTCATTGTGTCCCCGTAAAACCCCTGGATCCCTCAAAATGCTTAATAAAATCAACAAGGCCATTATATATCCCGGTTGCGCACTTCTTCAAGTATGACTTGTCCGCCAAAAGAGCAGCTTCGCCTGGATTACTGACAAAGCCGAGTTCAACCAAAACACTCGGCATACGTGCATTACGAACGACAAACCAGGATTCTTCTTTTAAACCCCGGTTCGGACTTTGCCCACCGATGTGCTTTTCCAGTTGGTCCATGATGCTTTTTGCTATCAAAATACTTTCAGTGGTAAATTCTTCTTCCATCATAGAATTGAGAATGGGCAAAATTTCACTGGAGGTATCACTATCGGAATCAATAACCGTTCTGCGATAATCTGGAGAAAGATACCATACCTCAAAACCGCGGGACGCAGTATTAAAGGCAGCGTTTGCGTGAATTGATATATAGAGGACTGCTTCATGGGGACCGAGTTTGATGGAATTGGCGATATCAACACGTTGTTCAAGACTTGGGAAGGTATCACCACTTCTGGTTAACACGATTTTTTTGTCCGGATAGACCGCGGCAAGACGGTCTCGAAGATCAAGGGCAACCGTTAATACAACGTCCTTCTCCTTTACATCGACGGTTTTTCCCGAGATCTTCGCCTTCCCCACCGCACCGGGATCCTTACCTCCATGACCTGGATCTATAAGAATCGCCCCGACACGATAGGTAACCTGGGGTGGCAGGGTGTCAAAAAAAGATGAAAGACGATCATAAAAAGAGCGGGACACCTCTATAGTGCCCGCGGTACTTCGGGGAGGATCAAGAAGAACAAACTGGGTATAGTCAAAAATAACCAGAGATTCACCGGATCGAAAGGTCGCAAGGTGTCCATTTTTTTGAACAGTTACCACCTGGGAAAGGGGATCCCAAAAAACCTGACAGTCAAGGCCTGACTGAATATCGGCCAAGCCAATAAATCCGCTTTGAGCCGAAAGAGGCAGAAAGGAGAACAAAACAAAAATAAAGCATATCGCTATCCGAGGTTGCTCACATCGTACGGCAGTCATATCTGTACACTATCCCCTGAATTCCGCCTCTAAGCAAGTCCCTCCACAAAGGAAAGGAATCGTGTGGAGAACCCTCCAATGCGGACAAGAGTAAGGGCTCTTCAACCAGGGCGCGGCCAAGGGCCATACGTAAGGTCTGCCCATGCCAGTCTTTTACAGTATCTAGAATGGGAACCAGTATAGAAGGCACTCCACAACTAGAATTGCCACACTGGCAGACTGTCCGGCTTTCCATATCGCGGAGGGTCAAGGTGATTCCTGTAAATGCTGAAGGAGGAAACTGCCCTTCGCCTTGTTCTTGAAGAAAGGTCTCCGTTTGACGGTTATGCGGCTCAAGACGCAAGAACACTTCCCTGCAGCCCTGTTCTGCGGCCTGTGATGCGCTCGATGTATCTTGGGCTACAGCAAGACAGTTCCCACATTTTTCTACATTGTTTCGTGGAAAAACCACCAGATCGCCTGCTAGAGAGCGAGGAAAAACATCCCGCACACCAGGTACAGTAGCTGCCCGGTCCAACCCATTCACTGACTGTATTCGTCCAGGAATAGAAATCCAGGCCCGCTCAGCGCAAACCCGTTCAGTTGTTGGCCTTATGGATTGAGGTCGAATGCCTACTGCAAGATCAAGTGCTATAGAGGTAAGATTTACACCAGATGAATAAGGATAGGTCCACCCCGACATGTATCCACCGGAAAGTCGAGCAGCGATTTCTCCAATCATGGGCCCTTTAGAAGTCAGTTTAAGATCCCCCTTGGCAACTCCATGAGTGAGTCCCAGGGCTCGAATCCCATCCTGAAAAACACGAACAAGTTCCGTGATACCGTTATGATCTACAGAAGAAGGGATGGTGTGCCCCATCTCTATAAAGTAAGGCGGGAAAAAAATATGTCGATCGGCACATCCGGTAAGATGAAACTCACCATCATACACCAAGGCCTCTAAAGAGAATTCAGGGCCATCCATATATTCCTCAACGATCACCCGGGAAGTGCGAGAATACCTAAGGGCATCCTCAAGCGCTTCGCTCATCTCGTCTTTGGAGCGTACTAATCGACAACCTCGTGCTCCCATGTTGTCTACAGGTTTAACCACTACCGGAATACTTATTCCTGCCTGTTCCAGAGCCTGGGACCAGTTATGCCAGGACTTTTCCGTAACACCTACGCTCAAAGGAGATGGAATTGACTTTTGGGCAAAACAGGAGCGCATAAGCAGTTTATCCGAGGCAGCGCGGGCAGCATCGGGAGTATGTCCGGGAAGTCCACATGCGTCGGCGATGAGGGCAACTGGCAGGGAAAAATCGGTGGCAGCAGTAAACACCCCATCGAGCCCTTCACTATGATACAGGGAGCGGGCAAAGGATATCAATGCTTCTGTATCCTTTAAATCAATCGGTTCAAACCGGTCTGCAATTTCTCTACAGGGAGCGAGGGGATTCCCATCAACTGCGGTTACTCGCCATCCCTTATCTTTAGCGGATCGAATGGCGACGCCCTGCATAAAACCCGCGCCCAATATCATTATCTTTTTCATCCAAGATCCTCGATTCTTCCATTGCGAACTGCATACACTTCAAAAGTATCGCCGAGAGAAAACAAACGGCTTATTTGTTCCAGAAACTTCCACACTACACCATGACGTTTTATTGCAGAACACAAGGGAAACCGCTCGGGATGATGCCCAGTTGAAACAGTTCGCATAACCGTAAATCCATGGCGTGCTAATTGTGCATGAACCGATGACGGATCCCAAATGGTATAATGATCAAGCGGACTTTGCGATAAAAAAGAATGCCTGTCTTTCCGGGCGGAAATTCCTCGCGCACTTGGTGTAGAAAACGCAAGAATACCACCAGGGATCAACAGGTTTCGCACCGTATGAAGTACACTCTCTACATCCTCAAAGTGTTCGATTACATACCACAGGGTACACGAGGCAAAGGGTGGAGCGACGGGAATCTTTGACGAGTCCAGAGCAGGAAACGAAGCACACACAGCCTGTATCCCAAGGGTTTGCTGAACATAGGATACCGCATCGCACGAGATATCTGTCCCACAGGGAATCCAATGCCTGTCTAATGCAGCTTGAAGAAAAGGCCCCCATGCACAGCCAATATCCAAAAGCTTTTTTTCAGTTGCCTCTAGATGAGGCAACGATCGAGCAACACAGGACTCGATACGATCCAGACGGGCATACCCCGCACGTTTTATCGAGTCAAAGTCTTCAAGATAGGTTCTGCCATACTGATTCTTATACTCATCAAAGAAATAGTCGCGCCCATATTTAGGAGGGAGAGATGCAATAAATGATGTGTACAACAAGGAACAACGGGAACAGCGCACAATTGTTCGATGGCGATCGCGGTGAATTGGACGCTCGTTACCGGAATGAGCACAAAGCGGGCAGGATAGTTGTCGTGCATGCCACAGTCGCTCTATTTCTGAACCAAGGGTCGTCCCAGATGATAGATCAATATCACTGAGCCGAGACTCAAGGGCACGACGCACAAAACAAGATAAACGGGGTTGAAACAAAAAAGGAAACGAAAGCATTCTTGACTGAAGAGGCGACAGCACTGCAAAACCTGCTTTTTTCGCAAGCATATAATGATAGTGCGTCGGCGAAAACAACAAAACAGTACAGCCTGCAGCAACTGCCTCAAAAGCGGTACATCCGTAATGGGTAACCACAAGATCATAGTTTGCAAGATTTTCTTTAAGATTGGCAACAGGCGGGATACTCATCGGAGATTGCCTTGCTTGGTCCGGGTTTTGTGAAGTATTAGAAAGAGCAGGATCGATAACCGTTACACTATACCCTGCGCGCGAAAGCCAATGAGATGCGGGAAGCGCAAGAGAAGCAGCGTTATCACCACCGGCACACACCAAACAAGTGCGGATGTCCTGTGCAATAACCGAGCGGCGATTGCGAGGTAGCGCAAGAAGAGAAGGATTAACATCGTTAACCAGTGTACCCCGTCGTAAGGAAGGCAATATTTCTATTAGATAGTCAACCTTGGCCTTCCCTTCCCCACCATCATCAATGGAAACCACCGGGCCTATTGAGCGGAATCGCTCTACATCTCGTAAAGATGAGCGAAATGGATCGAGAACAACTAGTCCAGCCTTTACGGGGAGGCTGTCAATCAAAAGCGAACCAAGGGATTCGCTCCAACGCTTGCGATCTTCAGGCTTTGCTATCCACACCAAGATGCGACGGGTATGGTGTAGATCATAAGCAAGAGCTTCCATTCTGCGCAGATGTCCACTCCCCGGATAAGGAGCAGGACAAAGAAGGATCGGCTTTTCTACCCACGCCCAAGCCTCAAGAACGGCTTGTGGTGGTGCCGGAAAGGAATAGCCCTGAGTGACAAGACGGGCCGCTATCGACCGGGCACGTTCGTAGTCATCATAGGTATCGATAGTAAGTCGAACAGACGGATCTCCCCAGCATCCGCGAGAGTCCTCAAAAACGCAGGTATACCGATCCTGATGTCGGTAAAGGGCGGGACCTACATGCTCACGGTCGTATGGAGAATCAGTGTTCATTGCAGCATCCACAAGTTTATCGGCAGAAAAAATTTCCACTCCGCTTCCATATGGCATATTGGTCAGGGTTAGATAATCGGCAGGAGTATTTGAAAGAAGGAGGTCCTTAAACCGCGACAGAGCATAGGTAGCCGCTGGTATACAGACATAGGGATTATCCCCAGTAGCTCGCACCACTATAGAAGACCCTGTTTCCTGGATTACCCGACAATATCGTTCAAGAACATTGTCATGAGAGCCGGGAATACACGAAAAACCAGATTCCAGGGCAAGAGGCCTAAAGGTGTCCACAGAGCCTTCGTCGCAGGCAAGTACATAGTGATCGGCGGGTATCCCCAATAAAGCGTCCATAACACGCTGAACAACAGGCTTACCTTCTAAATCAAGGAGGGCTTTACGGGGCAAACGGGTCGAATCGAGGCGAGACTGAAGAACGACGGCAATCATATCTGAGCCGTTCCGGGTAGTGAAGTATGAGTGACAGGCTCCCATTGACCAACTGTTGTTTCAGCATCATGAATAAATCGATATCGGTTAATCCGCACCCAGGTGCGAGCTGATCTAAACAAAGCCCAGGAGCTGAAAAAACCGACCGGTGATTTTGCACAAAAAGAGAAGAAACGGGAAATGGGTATGTATGCTTCATCACGACGAAATACCGGCATAAGGTTCTTTAAAAAAAAAGTTGTATAAGAAGCATCAGCACTTATGTCTTCCTGAGGAACCTCTCCGTCATAACCAAGCCTGAAGCTTGAAGAGACGATGATTTTCTCTCCCCATAGATGAGAGCGGAAACCAAAATCAAGATTTTGCCAATACGGATTAGAAAGGGTGTGATCATACCCACCCAATTTAATAAAGCGCTCACGATTGTAGACCCCTACAAAATCAAAGGGATAGAGAGTGGGACAACCGTCGCGATAACAGGCCATTGGCTCGACTTGAAA
>JAFGIM010000025.1 GCA_016929605.1 Spirochaetales bacterium
ATGGTGCAGCGCGCGGAGATCAACAAGAAGACTGTTATTGATTTTGATCCTTCGGTGAATCAAGCGGAGGAATACCGCAAGCTCGCTCGTGCAATCGAAAGCAATACCAAGTTTGTTATCCCCAAGCCCCTGCCCATCGAGGAACTAGAAAAGCTTTTGATGAAATTCGGTATTGCGGACTAACACCACACTTTTAAGGAGACGACAAGATGATATTAATTCGAGCGATCGTACGACCAGAGAAAACCGATGCCGTTATGGCCCGCCTAATGGCCGAAGGTTTTCCCGCAGTAACCAGAATGAACGTAACTGGGCGCGGAAAGCAGCGCGGTATCAAAATCGGAGAGGTTACCTACGATGAGGTTCCAAAAGAATTGCTTTTGATGGTGGTTAAGAACAAGGATCGTGATTTCGTTGTTAAAACAATTATCGAAGAAGCTCGAACGGGATCTAAGGGAGCCTTTGGAGACGGCAAAATTTTTATTTCTCCAGTAGATGAAATGTATACCGTAAGCTCCGGTATCAAAGAAACCGGGGCCGAGGAGGCTACATGAAAGAAGTGATGGCTATAGTCCGGATGAACAAGATAAATCAAACCAAACGAGCTCTTTCTGCTGCGGGAATTACATCCATGCACGCAAAGGATTGTTTGGGACGAGGCAAGGGCCTTGTAGAGATGATTCAGCTGGGCGGAGCCGAAAAACAGTATGAGGAAAAGATGGACGAACTGGGTAACGCAGGGCGTCTTATTCCCAAACGAATGATTTCTGTTGTGGTTCCAAACAAACTGGTCAAGAAGGTAGTCGACATCATTATGGAGACAAACAAAACGGGAAGGTCAGGAGACGGAAAAATTATCGTTCTTCCCGTAATGGAATCGATCCGTATCAGAACCGGAGAAACGGGCGACGAAACCCTTGACGAATAAGGAGAATCCCTATGAGCGAACTTGACCTAACAATGACGGCAGATGCGTTTAAGAGCGAAGTCCTTGAACGATATCCTCCAAAACTCGCCAAAAAAAGGGCAAAACAAATCGTAGTTAACGAGGTAGGAGATAATGACGTTGTCCCGGAGATACTTGCCAACTCCAGAACCGCACCAGGAATTCTTACCATGCGTGGCTGTTCCTACGCCGGATGCAAAGGTGTAGTCCTCGGTCCAACTCGAGACGTGCTGCAGATTACCCACGGTCCAATTGGCTGTGGATTCTACAGCTGGCTTACGCGGCGCAACCAAACTAAACCGTTTACGGATACCGCACCGAACTACATGCCCTACGCCATGAGCACAGACTTACAGGAAGATGAAATAATCTTTGGCGGTGAAAAAAAGCTTAAGGCCGCCATTGATGAAGCAGTGGCAATGTTCCATCCAAAGGCAATTGGAATCTTTGCCACGTGCCCCGTTGGACTTATTGGGGATGACGTACATGCAGTAGCTAGAGAAATGGAAGCGAAGTATCCAGACGTTAATATCTTCGGTTTTTCCTGCGAGGGCTATAAGGGTGTAAGTCAGTCAGCCGGGCATCACGTTGCGAACAACAAGGTGTTCACCGATGTTGTCGGTCTTGACGACACACCCAAAAAGGGGAAGTTTCGATTTAACATCCTCGGTGAGTACAACATCGGAGGAGATGCCTTCGAGATTGAGCGTATCGTGGAAAAATGCGGGATGACCCTTCATTCAACCTTTAGCGGTAACTCGAGCTATGAAGAGTTTATCAGCGCTCACACCGTCGATCTCAACACGGTTATGTGCCACCGCTCGATCAATTACCTGGCGGAAATGATGGAAAAGAAATTCGGCATCCCCTGGTTCAAGATCAACTTTATTGGAGCAGCCGCAACAGCCAAATCACTTAAGAAAATTGCAGAATTCTTTGCAGACGAAGGCTTGATGAAGCAAACCGAGGCGGTCATTGCGAGCGAAATGGAGAAGGTCGAGAAAGTCAGGAAGGAAGTGTATGAGCGATGCAAGGGCAAACGAGCTGCGTTATTCGTCGGAGGATCCCGAGCGCATCACTACCAGGAGCTTCTTGGCGAAATTGGGATAGAAACGATTGCTGCAGGATACGAATTCGCACATCGCGATGACTATGAAGGCAGAAAAGTCCTTCCCGGCATCGTAGTTGACGCAGACTCCCGCAACATTGAGGAGCTAACGGTAACCGCTGATGAAAAGCGATATCTTCCGCGAATAAGCGCTGAAGAAAAAGCGAGTAAAGAAGCAGCAGGTTTCACCTTCAATGATTATGGCGGAATGATGGCAGAGATGAAAAGCAAGTCCCTTGTCATCGATGACCTCAATCACTACGAGACGGAAAAACTGCTTGAATTGCTGAAGCCGGACCTTGTGTGCGCCGGAATCAAGGAAAAGTATGTTGTTCAAAAGCAGGGCATCCCGATGAAGCAGCTTCATAGCTACGATTATCAAGGGCCCTACGCGGGATTCGAAGGAGCGATTAACTTCTATCGCGAGATAGATCGCCTTGTGAACTCAAACTCGTTCCGCCTTGCGAAGGCACCCTGGGCCGAGACTCCCGAACTCTCGGCATCTTACGGATACACCGGTTAACGAAAAAGGAGATACATATGCTTTTACGACATACACCGGAAACACTGATCGAGCGAAGCGCTCTTACCATCAATCCGGCAAAAACATGTCAGCCAGTTGGAGCGATGTACGCAGCTCTTGGCATACATAAGTGCATGCCGCATAGCCACGGCTCGCAAGGATGTTGCGCATATCATCGCAGCGCCTTAACCCGGCATTACAAAGATCCGATCATGGCGACAACCAGCTCATTTACCGAAGGCGCGTCAGTATTCGGCGGACAAGCAAATATCCTGGAAGCCTTTACCAACATTTTTACCCTCTATGATCCGGATATCGTTGCCGTGCACACCACCTGTCTTTCCGAAACTATCGGCGACGACATGCCCCAGATCATTAACAAGGCAATCAGCGAAAACAAGATTCCACCAGGAAAAACGGTTATCGCGGCCAGCACACCAAGCTTTAAAGGATCGCATGTTACCGGTTACTCAAACATGGTGTCGGCTATTGTTAAACACTTCTGCAAGAGCAGCGGGAAAAGGACAGACGCAATAAACCTTATCCCTTCGTTCATTGAACCAAGTGACATGAGCGAGATAAAGCACATTGCAGAATCGATGGGGGTTAACTACATCATGTTCCCCGACACCAGCGATGTGGTGAACGGCCCCATGGATGGTAAGTTCAGGATGTACCCCAAGGGCGGCACGACTAAGGAAGAGCTTGAGGCAGCCGGAGATTCTATGTTGACCATAGCTCTTGGCCGAACAGGAACCCTTGATTGCGCAAAGCTCCTTGACACCAAGTGCAAGGTTCCTGCCGAGGTTATTGACCTGCCCATCGGTATTGAAGCGACAGATGCTTTCGTCGATCTATTACGGACCAGAGCGGGAGTTTCTGTGAGCGACGAATTACTCGTTGAACGCGGGCAACTGGTGGATGTTCTATGCGATATGAATCAATACACATACGGGAAAAAGGTATCCCTCGTTGGCGATCCGGATATCCTGGTAGGTCTTGTCAGATTTTGTAAAGAAGCAGGCATGGAAATACTCCACGTCGTTACAGGAACCAAGGCAGGACCAAAGTTTGACCGGAAGATCAGGGAAATTGCCGGAGAGAAGACCGTCATTAAGGCAGGCGCTCAGGCAGACATGTTCTACTTTCATCAGCTTGTTCAAAACGACAGGCCGGACCTTATCTTGGGGAATACGTATTGCAAGTACATTGCCCGGGATATGGACATTCCGCTTATCAGGACAGGATTTCCCATCTATGACCGGATAGGCCATTCATACTTCCCGATAACCGGATACAGGGGAAGCCTGAGACTGCTGGAAAAGATTCTGGATACCCTTATGGACAGAATCGACCGCGACGCAGCAGAAGAGAAAGTCGAACTGGTAATGTAAATGGAGGCATCGGATGATAGGAATACTGGAAGAAAGAAAACAGCAAGTTTTTGAAAATGGTAAGGACACATTCGGACTCGAATGCGGCAAACCAAGTGCTGCAGGTTCAGTCAGTCAGAGAGCTTGCGTGTTCTGCGGATCGCGGGTCGTCCTGTATCCAATCGCCGATGCCCTCCACCTTATTCACGGTCCAATCGGATGCGCAGCATACACCTGGGATATCCGCGGATCTATGTCAAGTGGAGCAGAGCTTCATCGAATGAGCTTTTCAACCGACCTCCAGGAATCGGAGGTTGTCTATGGCGGAGAAAAGAAACTGTATGCGGCGCTAACCGAGCTCATCAATCGATATAAGCCAAAAGCGGCATTCGTATACTCAACCTGTATCGTCGGCCTTATCGGTGACGACGTGGAAGCGGTGTGCCGACGAGTCGCCAAGGAAAGCGGCATACAGGTCCTTCCGGTTAATTCGGAGGGATTCAAGGGAACCAAAAAAGATGGATATAAAGCTGCGTGCGACGCGCTTTTCAAAATAATGGGATCCGACAACGAAACCCCGGTCTCCCCGTTCAGCATCAACATTTTGGGTGAGTTCAACCTTGCCGGTGAAACCTGGATTATCAAGGATTATTATCGACGCATGGGGATAGAGGTTACCTCATGCATGACAGGAGACGGCAGGATTGGCGAGATACAAAGAGCGCACCGCGCAAAACTTAATGTAGTGCAATGCTCGGGATCCATGACATCCCTTGCAAAGAAAATGGAAGAAGCGTTTTCAATACCGTTTATACGTGTCTCCTATTGTGGAATCGAAGATACAACCGATGCGCTCTATAAGGTCGCCTCGTTCTTTCAGGACGAGACGATTACCAGAAACACTATCGATCTGGTAGCGAAGGAAGTCACTTCGCTTCTTGAACAACTCGACAAATACCGGATGAACCTTGCCGGCAAGAAAGCTGCAATCTATGTAGGAGGTTCGTTCAAGTCTTTCTCTCTTGTCAAGGCTTTACGGCACCTTGGTATGGAAACCGTAGTCGTAGGTTCACAAACAGGGAATAAAGACGATTATGAATATCTTAAGGAAATTACGCAGGAGGGAACAATCATCTGCGATGATACCAATCCCCTTGAACTTTCTTCCTTCATCCTGAAAAAGGGGGCAGATCTTTTAGTTGGAGGGGTCAAAGAGAGACCCATTGCCTACAAGATGGGGATAGCTTTTTGCGATCACAACCACGAACGAAAGGAAGCCCTTGCCGGATACGAAGGAATGCTTAACTTTGCCCGCGAGGTCCACGACTCGGTAATGAGTCCGGTTTGGAAATACTCGCCGGCTCGAATCAAGACTCAGGGAGGCATCACATGAACGGTAAAGATTTTACTTCAACCAGAAACCCCTGCAAGCTCTGCGCTCCCCTTGGGGCATCATTTGCCTTTAGAGGAATAGAGGGGTGTATTCCGCTTATTCACGGATCACAGGGATGCTCCACGTATATACGCCGGTATGGAATCAGTCACTTCCGGGAGCCCATAGATATTGCGTCCTCGAACTTTACCGAGTCATCCGCAATCTTTGGGGGAGGAGACAATCTTAAACTTGCTATTGAGAATGTTGCCAGTCAATATAAACCAAAAGCAATTGGCATAGCCTCTACCTGCCTCTCCGAGACAATGGGAGAGAACGTACCCATGTACCTAAGCCAGTACAAAACTAGTGTACAAACAAAGGCAGACGATCCGGTAATCTGGTATGCCTCAACCCCAAGCTATCGCGGTACGCATATGGATGGTTTTTTTGAGGCGATATATGCCGCAGTAACCAGCATGGCAGGTAACCAGAATTTTCAAACACAAAAGCCGCGCGAGAACACGGTTAGAATCAACTTGATTTCCGGCTTTGTATCTGCCGAAGACCTTCGTGAGCTTCACGAAATACTTTCTTCTTTCGGCGTAGACTACACCCTTATACCCGACTACTCGCAAAGCCTTGATGGAGAGAGCTGGGAAGACTACCAAAAGCTTCCGTCGGGAGGAACGACGATCGAAGACATTGCCCGAATGAATAAGGCTGCGGCAACGATTTCCTTTGACCTTAGCGCCCCGGAAGAAAAGAAAACCGGCGCCTGGCTCGAAAAGCAGTTTGGAATTCCCAACGAGTCTCTATACTTGCCGGTAGGCATAGAACAAACCGACCGGTTCTTTTCATCGCTCGAACGGCTTTCCAATACCCCTGTACCAAAAAAATGGAAAGATGCTCGTGGCAGACTTGTAGACGCGTATATCGATGGTCATAAGTACTGTTCCGGTAAACGGGCTATCGTCTTTGGCGACGAGGAGCATGTGCTATCCATCTGCGCTTTCCTGGACGAAATCGGAATTACCCCAGCAATCGCTGCTACCGGGGCCAAAAGCCCCCGGTTCCCCGAGCGTCTTGCCCAAGTAGTCAAAAACTCACGTCACATTCCTCTTGTCTGCGATGATTCAGATTTTGAATCCATTCTTGAAAGGGCAAAGGACCAAAAAATCGATGTCATTATCGGCAACAGCAAGGGCTATTACCTTTCAAGGAACCTGGGAGTTCCACTCGTTCGCTCAGGATTTCCCGTCCATGATCGAATGGGCGGACAGAGAATTTTGCACCTGGGTTATCGAGGAACCATCTCCTTGTTCGACCAGGTATGCAATGCACTAATGCAAGCGAAACAGGAAGCCGCGGAAAGCGGCTGGACCTACATCTAGGAGGATTACCATGGATTTTTCAAAACACCCCTGCTTCAGCGCCGAGGCGAGGCACACCACCGGCCGCATTCACCTTCCTGTTGCCCCAAAATGCAACATACAATGCAATTTTTGTAACAGGAAATACGACTGCGTCAATGAATCCCGGCCCGGTGTTACCAGCTGCATACTTTCCCCGGATCAAGCGGTAACGTACCTGCGCGAAGTTGACTCACGCATCAAGGATCTTGCCGTAGTCGGCATAGCGGGCCCCGGAGACCCCTTTGCAAATCCGGAGGAAACCATTGCCACAATGGAAAAGGTTCACCAAAAGTTCCCGGATAAAATTCTCTGTCTCGCCACAAACGGCCTTGGCCTTGCCGAATATGTCGAGCGCATTTCCCGCGTTAATGTCAGTCACGTGACGATAACCATGAATGCGGTTGACCCGGAAATAGGAGCGCAGATCTATGCCTGGGTGCGTTTTGGAAATCGCGTCATGAGGGGAACAGAAGGAGCCGCTTTTCTTCTTTCCCGTCAAACCAAAGCGATTAAGCTCCTTAAGGAAAAGGGCATAACGGTAAAAATTAATACAGTAATCATCCCTGGCATTAATGATGAGCACGCAGAGGAAGTCGCGCGCTACGCCGCAGAGCTAGGCGCGGATGTGCAAAACTGTATCCCGCTCATGCACGTGGAAGACACAGCGTTTGAAGGAAGAAAAACACCCAATGCGGCAGAGATGCAAGCGCTGCGCTTTGCTACCGGTAAACACCTCAAGCAAATGTCTCATTGTGCCAGATGCCGCGCGGATGCCGTAGGCAAATTGGGAGAAGCCAATTCCAAAGAAATCGAACAGCTCCTTCAAAACGCATCCCGACCAAAGGCAAGCGCCGACCGACCCTACATTGCCGTAGCTTCACGGGAAGGCCTTTTTGTTAATTGCCACCTGGGGGAAGCAACCCAGTTGTGGATATTTGCGAGCGAGGACGGAAAGATTTCCTTACGGGAGCGCCGCCCAACGCCGGTTCCCGGAGACGGAAACGTACGATGGAATAACATGGCCGACACCCTTAGCGATTGCTTTGCCATTCTTGCAAGCGGCTCAGGCGCATCTCCGCAAAAAACGCTTAGCGAACGCGGAATCACCGTCGTAGCGGCTGAATGCCTGATACGGGATGCGGCTTCCCCCTTATTTGAAGGGAAACCCATCCCCCGTGCGTTAGAAAAAAAGACGGGAACTTGTGCATCAGGCGCGGGGTGTTCTGGTACGGGCACCGGTTGCGCATAGATAAAGGATATAAGGAGAAACAGATGAAAAAACCTGCACACCACGTTTTTGTCTGCGGTTCGTTTCGAATGAACGGAACACCGCAGGGCGTTTGCAGTAAATCGGGATCAATGCAGCTTATGCAGTATCTGGAAGGAGAATTGGCGGATCGTGGAATGGCGGACGTTCTTGTCTCCTCCACCGGCTGTTTAAAGGTATGCGACCGCGGCCCAGCGGTTGTGGTGTATCCGGAGAACTGGTGGTTTGGGCACATTGACAGCGAAGAGGCAATAGACGCAATCATTGATTCAATAGAAAGCGGAACCCCTGCCGCATCTTACATCATCGCATAATCGACACGTCCGCCGGTTTTCTTTCCTCCTCCGGCGGACGCTTTTTCTTACATAGGTCCTATACCAAGATTTGCACGCTATCTGGAGGGATATGGAGAGTTACACGAGAGAGGTCTGAAGAAACAGTCTCTCCGTTATATGCATATTCCCGTATAAAAAACTCTCGAACCAATCGCTCACCTCCAGCGAATCCCGCAGGAGTAAGAGCCACAAGCCGTTCGGTTACCGAGTACGGACTGACAGTTCTTCCGGTAATCTCAAAATCAATACAATTAGTGTCATCTCCTTTGTGCCTAAGCCGCACATGATGAGAGCGAACCCCGACATAAAAATCCCCATCGGGAACAGTACCCGTTGTTTCCAAGAGAACGCCCCAGTCAGGAACCGCCACACGCATCGGCCCAGCCTTTAATCCCGTCGCGACATTCGCGCATCCGGTAATCCGCGCTCCGGCGACTGTGTGACAATGGGCAAATAAGGCTTCCTTCTGCCCACTCTCCACAACCCTGCCATTTTGCAAGATTACCAGATCATCACAAAATCGATAAGCTTCATCTCTGTTATGAGTAACAAGAATTACGGTACCAGAAAAATCCGAGAGGCGAAACGCAAGTTCTTCCTCAATCCGCGCCTTGATTGTTGCGTCAAGCGCAGAGAAGGGCTCATCAAGCAAAATCAGGGAAGGCTCGGAGGCAAGAAGTCGGGCAAGAGCAAGACGTTGCTGCTGTCCACCGGAAATCGTCTGCGGCATACGTGTGGCAATACCCTCCAAACCAAAAAGATGAAGGTACTCAAAGACTTTCTTTTTTCTAACCGAACCGGCAAGGGATCTCGGTACAGCCGCTTCTATATTGCGCCAGGCACATACATGTGGAAACAGGGCATAATTCTGAAATAAATAACCCGTGTTCCGCTGTTGCGGCGAAAGATTAATCCCCCGCGTTGAATCATATACAACCGTACCATCTATCTCGATAAAACCCTCATCGGGTGTTTCAATGCCGGCGATACATTTTAGCGTCATGCTTTTACCGGAGCCCGATTCTCCCAATAACCCAAGGTGTCCATCACGCGAAGAGAATGACACGTCCAACTCCGATGTATGCAGCTTCTTTGTAATCGCTACCGTCAAACTCATCGTTTACGCCCTTCCGTCCAATTCATCACTGCCATTGCGGTAAAAGAGACTGCAAGAATTATCGCTACCCACAGCCCCGCTTCCCCAAGGCGACCGCTCTCCGAAGCGAAGTAAATCGCCAGGGGGATCGTGCCCGTTTGACCCGGGATATTCCCCGCAACCATAAGCGTCGCCCCGAACTCACCCAGCGCCCTTGCAAACGAAAGGGCAAGCCCTGCCGCTATCCCCGGCCATGACAGTGGAATCAATATCGTAAAAAAAATTCGCCATTCGGATAAACCAAGCGTTCTGGCAGCGTTAACGATCGAACTGTCAATACGCTCCAGGGCAACCCGTGCCGATCGATACATCAGAGGGAATGCGACAACTGCCGCAGCGATCACCGCGCCCCACCAGGTAAAAATAATCCGTATACCAAAGCGGGCAAGCAATTGACCGACCGGACTTGAACGCCCAAAAATAATCAGCAACAAAAAGCCGAGTACCGAAGGAGGAAGCACCATGGGCAATGTGCAAAGCCCATCGACCACGGTTCGGCTTATACCGCTCATACCTATTACCCGACGCGCTACAGCAAGGGCTACAACAAATGAAACACAGGTTGCAATTACGGACACCTTAAGCGATATCCAAAGCGGGAACCAATCCATCATGGGCTGTCAAACCCATAGGTGTGAAACAGCTCTTGTGCCTCAGGACCCGAAAGCCAGTCCAAAAAAAGAACAGCCTGTTCAATATCACCCCTGCCGGCAATCGCCGCGCCCGGATATATAATGGGTTCATGGGTATCAGCTTTAGCGCGAGCGGTTATCCGAACCTGTGTACTTGCAATAGCTTCAGTGGAATAGACGACCCCGGCATCTACCTCTCCTGACTCAACGTAGTACAGGACTTGTCGAACATCTTTGGCATACACGGTTTTTTTAAGCACCTCTTCCAAAACTCCTTCATGAGCAAAGACTTGCTCGGCGTATCTTCCTGCCGGGACACTTGAAAACTCACCAAGGGCGACACGGATTGTCGCAGGAAGCGAAAGGTCCGCAAACGAGGGCGAATCAATTCGCTCTTTTGGTACTATAACCACCAAGGAATTGCGCACAATAGGCCGTCGCGTCCCGATCGCAACAAGGTTTTTTTCTTCCAACCGATTCATGTGTTCCGCCGAGGCAGAAATAAACACGTCGATAGGCGCGCCGTTCTCTATCTGTCGCTGTAATGATCCGGCGCTCGAATAGATCGTATGTATGTCAATATCAGGATGTATTGTCTTGTATGCATGTATACAGGTATCAAGAACGGAAGACAGACTTATAGCAGCGCCCAGGCGAAGATCCTTTCGTTCTACACCTACGCGCCCTTTTTCCGCCTTCCCCCCGGCCTCTCGTGTCCCACACGAGAGGCACAGACACGCCGCTAAGACTGCAATAATTTTCATAAACACCTCCTGGCATAAAAAAAAGCCGCATGACGTCTCTATCGACACCACGCGGCCTTGCGCCGTCAAGAAAGCTCTTGACTTGACCAGTCTACCAAAAACCTTATCGCCGCTCAAGCCTTTTTTGCAAGTTTATGCAAAATAATGCTTTATTTTGCATATTTATTGACAACAGACAAGAAACACCCTATTATCCTGCCATGGTTAGCGAACTTGCAGACTGGAAGACCTTCCTTATGGAAGGCAACAAGTTTCACCGGACTGCGCAAGGAAGCGTACGCCGACCGGAAGTATTCACCCCCGCGATTATTCAAGGTATTGCGGCGATGGGTATCGAGAAATATTTTATGGCGATTTTTGCGCACCGGGGCATGCTCCCGCGCAACCACACCATGGGCGACCTCCTTGAAGAAGCAAGCGATTTTCTCAGCATCAGCGCGGAAACAGAGGCAACGCTTCGATACATGGATAGTCTCCAACGGATTTGTTCGATGGACGACTTCAGTATCATAGACAGCACCAAAGCGGACATACCCCGCTTTCTTGCTGCCCTTGATGAGCTACAGACAATCGCCGAAAGCGACGTACCGCAAGAGCCATGAGTCGTCGCCTTGTCATTTTAGACACCACGCTTCGTGACGGAGATCAAGCGCCCCTAGTCGGATTTTCCTTAGGAGAGAAAATAAGAATAGCGAACGCCATTGCCGCTCTGGGAGTCGATATCATCGAGGCGGGATTTCCATCCGCTTCGATACTCGATTTCGAAGCATGTCGCCACATCGCCAAGGAAATGGAAGGGCGACGCCTCGGGGGGCACGCCCCCCGAGTTGCGGTTATGTCCCGCTGCATAGCTTCCGATATTACCCGAGCGGGACAGGCTCTTTCAGGCGACAGCCTGGGCATTATCCACCTGTCACTGCCCGTGAGCGATCTTCATATAGAAGCCAAACTTGGACTGTCAAAAAAGGACCTGATAGCAAAGGCTATCGACTCCATTCGTTTCGCCCTCGGCTTCGCCGACTCGGTAGAAATGGGAGCGGAAGACGCGACTCGCGCAGACCCCGACTTTTTGGAAGAATACTCTCTGGCGGTATGTGATGCCGGAGCAAAGGTTGTAAACATAGCGGACACCGTTGGAGAGGCAACACCACAATTAATAACCCGCACCGTCTCCCGTCTTGTTAAAGCCGTGCCTCAATTCTCCCAAGGAACGGCTTGCATCTCCGTTCATTGCCATAACGACATGGGCCTTGCCTGTGCAAACACCCTTGCAGGTATTCGCTCCGGAGCCGGACAAATAGAGGCAAGTATAGCGGGCATTGGAGAGCGATCAGGAAACACAAGCCTGGAAGAAATTGCCGCGATTCTACAAAATCCAAAAGCACAGACCCGATGCCAGACACACCTTAATCCTGCCGCCTTGTACGAAGCAAACAGATTAGTCTGCGGGATACTCGGTATCGGCACCCCACCATTCAGGGCCGTATGGGGCTCCACCTCAAAGGCTCATGCTTCAGGGATTCATCAACATGGACTCTCCCGCCACCCACTTACCTATCGTTCGGTATACTCAAATGTCAGTAGCTTTCCCAAAGACAGAACGGTACTCTCTCGCCATTCTGGCAAAGCGGGGGTGTATTCATATCTTGGTCAGTACGCCAATATTCACGAAGGCTCTGTCCCCAAGGGAGATCTGGACTCAGCTGCGGAACAAATCCTTACGCTACTCAAAGAGCGAAGCGAAACACCCTCATTAGGGGAAATTCTGCTTATCCTGTCATCGCAGGGCATCTACAAAGGGGCTATTCTTCAAGATCCCGGGATGCTACAGGTTAGCGAGAGCACAGGACAAACAGGAGGAAGCACTATCCGGGTACGCCTCTCCATGGATGATGGAACCCTGGAAGCGGAAGAAAAAAATCTTATTGAAGCCCTGTCGCGAATTATTTGGATGATGGGAGGATGCGTACCCAGAATACTTTCGCACTCCGTTTGCGTGGGGACAGAGCAATGCCGCGCCTACCTGGAGACAGCGCATCCAATACAGGAGAACGCAATCCTCGTCTTTGAAAGAACAGGGATCACACAGGCAAGAACATTACTCAACTGCCTTTTAGACGCCGCAAATGCGAACGAGGCCCTGTCAGAGCAATAAGGGATCAAGACTCATCAAAGACCAACCTTGTCCGTCTTGGGCGCCAAGGGAGCGGTAAAATCGGATCGCCGAAGCATTAGCGTCAAGGACGCTCCACTGAATTCGGCAACAACCTTCCTCCCTGCACACACCGGCTAGATAGGTAAACAGCGCCATACCCACACCACGAAACCGATATGCACCGTCAACATAGATATCTTCAAGGTATAACACGGGTCTTCCGGCAAACGAAGAAAATCCGTAATACCAAAGCGCAAAGCCGACCCTGCAATCTGTGTTGCTTTGCTCATCATGAATCATCGCGAATGCCGCCCGTATCCCGGGAAATCCACTCATCGCCTTCTGAATATCCAAAGATGATGATACACACCGCCCACCCAGACGCTCATAATGGGCAAGACGAACAATCCATTGATGCACCTCTGCAGCATCAGCCGGCGTTGCTTCTTGAATCAGGATCGACATGTTGAGCAGCCCGTTTTTGAAGCGCAGGAAGCGCAAGAAGCGGACGATACAGGACCGGAGAGCCCATTTCCAGTCATTAACCAATACCAACTGCCAAGCTCGCGAATCTCCTCAGCTTCTTCCTCGTCCTTCGCCTTAAGAAGCAAACTCCTAAAGGCATCATCTATCTCGCTATCGCTAAAGTGAAACCCTCCACGAGCAATCCATTCCTTAAATTCTTCTGGAGTTGCCGTCTCGTATGCTCCACAGCGAAAAGCCTTATCACTTCTGTACCGATCAATAAACCGGAAAGCCTCACCCATTGCCATATATACCTCCTTATCGTAACCCGTGTTTCCTTACACGAAGCCCCATCATACGTTCGGTAATTCCTAAATTCGCCGCGGCCCGTGCCACATTTCCCCCGGTACGACCCAATTCCTCAATCAGAATTTCTCGCTCTACGGCATCCATTACCTCTGTCAACCCCCCACTCCGAGTCGCTCCATCGCCGCCGGTTTGCATACCCGGAGGCAAATGATAACTATGAATGGTTTCATCAGTCGAAAGAATTACCGCTCGCTCCATACAGTTTTCTAATTCCCGTACGTTTCCCGGCCACTCATATTTCATTAGCAAGTGTGTGGCGGGAGAAGAAATAGTGAGGATCTTTTTCCCATGCTCCTTGGAAAATTTTTCCAGGAAATAATTTGCCAGCAAGAGAATATCGGTTTTGCGTTCCCTGAGCGGCGGAACAATCAAAGGGAATACATTGAGTCTATAAAACAAATCCTCACGGAAGCGCCCCTCCCTTACCAAGCGCTCCAGATCACGATTGGTCGCGGCTATTATTCGAACATTAACCTTAAGCGTTTCGCTTCCGCCGACCCGTTCAAATTCCCTCTCCTGTAAAACCCGCAAGAATGTGGCTTGGGCCGGAAGCGGCATCTCACCGATTTCGTCCAAAAAAAGAGTTCCCTGATCTGCTAACTCGAATCTACCCTTGCGTGCGGACACAGCATTGGTAAATGAGCCTTTCTCGTGACCAAACAACTCGCTTTCAACCAAGCTTTCTGGAATTGCCGCGCAGTTCAGCTTTATAAAGCTTCGATTCGCCCGGGGAGATCCATAATGAATGGCATGTGCGATTCGCTCCTTACCAACTCCGCTCTCACCCAACAGGAGAACCGTCGCGTTAGTCGGACTTACCTGTTCAATCTGTTGATACAAGAGGCGCATGATCTTGGAATTTCCTACTACGGTGGAGGGTCTGAATTGATCGTGCAAGGCTGCCTGAAGCCGCTCGTTTTCTTCCCGCAGCTTGGCAAACTCTTCTTCCCGATCCTGCCTCAACTTGACGGCCTGACTAATAGAAGACGCTATAATCGAAAGAAGCTTGACAACAGAATCAAGAGATACCCCCGGTATATAAGGTGTATCAATGCCAATGGCTCCTAGCGTTTCGTTCCCGGCTTTGATAGGTACACAGATAAACGAAAGCGAGCGAGTATCCTCTCCCTTTCGCGCACCAGTACGGTCCAAAAAACGAGGCTCCTCGGAGATTCGGGGAACCGCGACGGGGTTACCAGTTTCAATAACCCTGCCTATGATACCCTCTCCCGGCTGATAATGCCCCTTTTCAATTTCTCCCGTTCCATACCCCCATGCTTCTTCTATGACAATCTCCCCATTATTACGGTTAACGATGGTAATAATGCCTCGATGAATGGAAAGATATCGAGCAATGGTTTCTAAAACTGGGGGTAATACGGTTTCAATATCCGGTGCCTCGCAGAGAAGAGAGCCGATATCATAGAGAAGCCTGAGTTCATTTGAACCGTGTTCTGTTTGATGGAGAGCTGACGAGTGAGCCATACGGACTCCTTTGTATAGTCCGAGCGGCCGATATACAGGATTATCCGACTGCTCAGATCTTCCTGAATATTTATACATAAATACTGTATATTTAGTCGGTGTGTCAATGCTCAGTAGTGTACAAAAACCAGGCACTTTTCTCTTCGAGTGATTAAAAAGTAATATTTATGCAATTATGCATAATTTTTTGCATAAATATACTTGACAGATACTGCCTTTGATCTTAGGATACAGATGTAGGAAGAGAACAAAGACGCTCCTCGCCTTCAGGCGGTGGAGTGTCTTTTTTTTTATGCCCAACTACGAGGAGGTACGTATGAGCGTCCTGAGTAAAGATGACATTGTTAAACTGGTTCAGGAAGAAGATATCCAGTTTATTCGCCTTCAGTTCACTGATGTATTCGGCCAGCTAAAGAATGTGGCGATTACACCGAGCCAACTGGAGAAATGCCTTGAAAACAAGTGCATGATCGACGGGTCCTCCATTGAGGGCTTTGTCCGAATCGAAGAATCGGATATGTATCTTCATCCCGACATCGACTCCATTCAAATTCTTCCCTGGCGCCCACAACAAGGTAAGGTAGCCCGCTTTATTTGCGATGTATATCGACCTTCAGGAGTTCCCTTCGAGGGCTCTCCCCGCTACATCCTCCAAAAGCAACTTGAACGGGCAAAATCCATGGGGTATTCTTTTAATGTGGGACCCGAACTTGAGTTCTTTCTTTTCCATACCGACGCTGAAGGCCGCCCAACCCTGGAAACCCACGACGAAGCCGGATACTTTGACCTGGGCCCAACCGACATGGGAGAAAACGCCCGCAGAGAGATGGTGCTGGCTCTGGAAAAAATGGGATTCGAGATTGAAGCCTCTCACCACGAGGTGGCCCCGGGCCAGCACGAGATAGATTTTCGTTTCGACGATGCGCTCATTACTGCCGACCGGGTTATGACCTTTAAACTCGCGGTCAAGACAATAGCGCAACGGCACGGGCTTCATGCAACCTTTATGGCCAAACCCATTTCAGGAATTAATGGCTCTGGAATGCATACAAACATGTCCCTGCTCAAAGGAACAGAGAACGCTTTTTACGACGAAAGTGATCCAGACGGATTAAGTCAAACTGCTCGCTATTTTATTGGGGGGATAATCGCACATATGAAGGGAATAACGGCCATTACCAATCCTACGGTCAACTCCTACAAGCGGCTTGTTCCCGGTTATGAAGCACCGGTATATATCGCTTGGTCTATGGCAAACCGAAGCCCACTCATCCGTATCCCTGCAGCTCGGGGAAAGGCAACACGAGTGGAGCTTCGCTCCCCTGATCCTACATGCAATCCATATCTTTCGTTCGCGGTAATTTTAGCGGCTGGCCTTGAAGGAATCGAGAAAAAAATTCTTCCTCCCCCTTCAACGACCAAAAATATTTTTAAGCTCACCGACGAAGAAAGAAAAGACATTGGCATCGACGCGCTCCCCGGAACGCTTAAGGAAGCCGTCGAGTGTATGAAAGCAGATCCTCTTGCACGGGAAGTTTTAGGGGATCATGTTTTTTCCCGCTTCCTGGAAGCCAAGGAAAAAGAGTGGGACGAATTCCGCGTCAAGGTAACGCCTTGGGAACTCGAGTCCACATTGGTTCGTTACTGATATGAAAAGCGTAATCGTTGCCTTTTCAAATCCCGTACTCTCCGGATGGGTTTCTACGGTACTCAAACGAGCGGGATATACGGTGGAAAGTGTCTGTAAATCAGGCGGCGATTTAGTCAGGTTGAGCGGTTATTGCACAAGTCCGGTGGCGGTAGTGGGATTTCAATTTACCGACATGACGGCAGAAGACCTGCTCCCCCTGGTAAACGGGAAGCTCGCGCTGATAACGCTTTTATTACCACACCAACGGGATTTACCCGAACGCGAAGACTTGGTTTGGGTGCCCTACCCGCTCTC
>JAFGIM010000026.1 GCA_016929605.1 Spirochaetales bacterium
GCGTCTTCATCCAGGGACGCGCAGGCATGATGAAGGGCTGTTTTCCCATCGGGGTCCTGAAGCACAATGGTCGCCGGCGAAAGGATGGCCGAAAATGCGTCGGGGCCTCTCTGTCGCGCTTGATTATACACAGACATTCCCGCGGCATTGGTAGCAAAGATATCCGACCCGGCCAGGGCAAGGGTTTTTACTGCGTCATAGCATCCGGCATTAACCGCAGCGGCCATTGCCGTTTCTCCTGAGTTGTTTTTAATGCGGGTGTCGGCCTTAAGGTCCAAAAGAATTTGAACCATGTCTGCGTTGTTTTGCAGTGCAGCAACATGCAAGAGGGTTTGTCCTTGTGCGTCTTTTTGGTTGACCGATTCTGCGTTGGTAAAGCGTTTTTTAACCTCGGCACTCTGGCCGCTTGCAACCAGCGTTGCCAGACTATTTCCATCTGCAGGTGACGGTTGCGGTGTAGTTGGATTTGATACGCAGGACAGGAATATAAGGCCTGCGAAAGCAAGGATACATACGAAATTGCGTGCGTTTTTAATGGTCATGATACTCTCCCCTATATTCATCGACCGGAAAAGTGTCTTGGTTGATGCGATTTTGCTGTAAAATCGTGCGGATCGGTATACAATAACAGGGATGGATGCAATGAGGCCTTTTATAGAGGATCGAGAGGCTGTTTTGGCCCGGCTTGGGGGAAGCGAGACGATGCTTGCCCGGCTTTTGGATAAATTCTGCCGCTCGTATTCGCGGGCTCCCGAGGAACTGGAAACGTTACTTGAGTCGGGACAACACGAAGAGGCTAGACGTCTTGTTCATTCTGTTAAGGGCGTTTCCGCTAATCTGGGACTGGCGAGCATCTATCGAAGCTCAATCGCTTTGGAAAACAAGTTAAAAGATGAGTCAGAGCGCCCTTTACCGGAAATACACAGCTTTAAAACCGAGATACAGCGCATCATCGACGGATTTTCCCGAACCATCGATGATGCTCCTTCTCGTCAGGATCAGTGATCCGTTGCCTGAAGCAAATCCGCTACTTCTTCAGATTTCTTAGCACAGAGAATCCGGTCTATAATACCTTCATCCCTGAGTATGCTACCGATGGCTGCAAGGAATTGTACGTGTGGTCCACTCGATTTTTTGGGTGATACCACCATAATAAAGATTCTGGAAGGAATCCCGTCAAGCGAGCCAAAGTCTACACCCTTTTTGCTGATGCCAACTGCGGTACACAAGCTTCGCACTCCGGAGGACTTACCATGGGGAAGGGCTATTCCTTTTTGCATGCCGGTACTCATGGTTTTTTCGCGGATCAATACGTCCTGAAGTACCTGTTCCCGATCCTGCACATAGCCGGTGCGTTCCAAAAGACTGATCATTTCCGAGATTATTTCTTCCTTGGTTTGACCTTTTAAAGAACAGGATATGGAAGCGGGGTTGATTTTAGACAGGATTGACTTGTCGGTACGCGTGGTTCCTTCGGCAATGTCCTTTTTAAGGGAAACAGGATCAGAGGATGTTTTAAGCTGATCAATCAATTCATGTAAGCCAACGACAACCTCATACATGGAAGCCTTAACAAAGGCTAGATCCTCTGGAGCCGTTTCAATCGATACCTTGCTTTCTGTTTCTGTAATAGAAAGGGATATAGAGTCTTTTCGGGCCTGGGAAAGCCCGTCATCTATGTTCATCATCTGGACATAGAAGCCTTCGGCTTTAAGATTTTTTAGCAGGGTGTCGATTACCAGATCCGCTATCTCGTCGGAAATAAAATCCCAGCTAATAGTGGTCATACTATTGCTCTTTGATTCTTTGCGCGTTCCCCGGCCCTTTAGATTCAGCGTCGCGTTTAGAAGGGGCGGGGCGAACAGGGTCGTCAGGAGGGTCATCATGATAACCACACCAAAAAGCTGATCGTTCAAAATGCCGGCGGTAATACCAATACCGGCGATAATCAAGGCTACTTCTCCTCGGGGTACCATACCGGCTCCGATTCTGAGTGCGCCTTTTACATTAAAGCCAAGGCCAAGGGCAGGTAGTCCGCACCCAAAGACCTTTGATGCAACTGAAAGAAGGGTGTACAAGAGGCCAAAGAGGATAACGTCAACAGAAAACAACTCTCGTACGTTTACGAGCATACCCATAACCGCAAAAAAGAGGGGAACAAAAAACTCATAAAGGCCGTGGATACGCTCCTGAATAACCGTGGCGATATCTGTTTTGGATAGCGATAAGCCCGTTACGTACGCGCCAATAATCATGGCAAGTCCCTGTTTTTCAAACAGACCGGCCAGTAAAAGAGCTATTCCAAGGGCGCAGATGGAAAAGTCATACGAATGGCGGAAGAGCTTAAGAAATCGGGCAAGCTGTTTGTGAAACACCAGGCCAAGGGCAGTAAAGCCAAGCCAAATGCCAAAGGCCTTAGCCGCAATCATGCCGATTAGGGCCGGATCCACCCCATGTGCCGAGGAAGAGCCTGAGACGGCGGTAACAAAGCCCAGAACGATGGCCAGCATGATTATGCCAAGTACATCGTCAAAAACCGCGGCCGCGAGTATTGTTACCCCTTCCGGGCTATCCATCTTTTTTTTATCCGAGAGTATCCGTGCGGTGATACCGACGGAGGTCGCGGTTGACAGGATACCAAGAAAGAGACAGCGGCTGTCCATAAAGGGCGCATCAAGGAGCAGCATCCCCGCAATACCACCCAGGGAAAAGGAAAAGATAACCCCACCAAGGCCGACTATACCGCCGGCAACGGAGTAGCGGAGAAACAGGGCCAGGTCTGTTTCAAGGCCTGAGGCAAATAGGAGCAAGATGGATGCAACCGTGGCAAAACCATAGAGTTCGGTACTGACCGCCAGGGTAGATGCCTGAACCGGGAATAGTCCCAGAGGTAATCCCGGTAAGGGAATAGCGCCCAGAGCAAAGGGGCCGATAATAACACCGGCAAGGAGCTCGCCCAAGACCGAGGGAATGCCAATTTTCTTGACCAGAAATCCAAAAAACCGAACCGCAAAGAGGATCACTCCAATTTGGAGGACCAACAGTGACATGTGTTCGGCAACTGAGCCTTCATTGGCAAAAAGTGAAGCCGAGCCCGCGACAAGCAGGACCGGCACCAAAAATAGGGTAGCAGAATGTGATTTCATATATGCCTCGTAGAGTTAAAAACGCGCGAATCATGACATATTATAGAAAACAGTGCAATAGGGTGTAGATTTTTACCAAACGATAAGGTTTCCCGCAAAGGTAAGCCCGCCACCAAAGCCTACGGTCATGATTACATCTCCCCGTTTCAGTTCACCGGTACGATTATAGTCATCAAGGGCAAGAGGAATCGTTGCATTGGAGGTGTTTGCGTATTCTTCTATGTTCATAAAGAACTTATCTTCGGGAATACTGAGCCGCTTTGCCGCAGCCTGGATAATACGCATATTTGCTTGATGGGGGATGATCTTTTTAACCTGATCAAGGGTAAGGCCTTCTTTTTCCAAAAGGGCTTCGATGGTGTCGGTAAAAGCCTTGACGGCAAAGGTGTACACCGCGCGACCGTTCATATACAGGTGAATTGGCTTGTCGATCGTTTCGCCTGCTTTGAACGGATGCCTCGTTCCTCCCCGCAGGCATATCAACTCTTGGGCTCCAGATCCCTGTGACCCTAAAATTGAGGAAATAATACCCCGTTTACCCTCTCCCGAGGCGGGTGCGTCGGTGCGTTCAAGAAGTACTGCGCCGGCTCCGTCTCCAAAGAGTACGCAGGTGCTACGATCGGTCCAGTCGGTTATGCGGGAAAGCACATCCGCTCCAATGACAAGGGCTCTCTTTCTGTTCCCGGTGAGCATACCCCCCGCGGCGTCCAGGGCATAGACAAAACCCGAACAAGCGGCGACTACGTCAAAGGCTCCAGCCTGGGTAAGGCCCAATTTATCCTGAACAATACAGGCAACAGACGGAAAACCGTAATAATCGGGGCTCGAGGTGCCCACCACCACTAAATCGATCGTTTGGATGGTTTGTGCCGCCTTTCCGGGAGCAAATCGCTCAATGGCGTCCATGGCTGCCTTATATGCCAGATCACTCGTCGCTTCTTCATCGTTTGCAAGATGGCGGGCTCCAATACCGGTATGAGACCTGATCCATTCATCGTTGGTATCCATGGTTTTTGAAAGATCGTCATTAGTTACCCGGTTTGCCGGGACATATTTACCGGTAGAGAGTATTTCGATTGCCACAATAGTGCTCCTTGAAGATTTTTTCCTGTAGATGCAACCTTCGTTAGACCAGTAGTGTCAAAAATAGTTGCAGGGGTAAAAATAGCACATATGCGAAAATTGTCAATATGTCAGTTTGACAAATTATGAGCTAATGTCATAGTATACCTCACGGGGAGGACTTCGGGGTAATGAAACGAGGAAAAATCGAAATAGATCGGGAGCGGTGTAAGGGTTGTCTGTTGTGCGTACACGCCTGTCCCTTTACACTTATAGCCGTTGATTCATCCATGAATAGCGCAGGTGTCTATCCAGTTACCTTTTCATCTGGCGGGCGATGTACTGCGTGTACCTCCTGTTATCGGGTGTGTCCCGATTGCGCCATAACGGTGTACGAGCTTGAGGAGGGCGAAGTATGAGCGAAAAAACCCAGGAACAGATATTGATGAAGGGAAACGAGGCCATTGCCGAGGCTGCTTGCCGCGCGGGGTGCCTTGCGTATTATGGATATCCAATAACCCCTCAGAATGAACTTATCGGCTATATGGCCAAGCGTTTGCCCGAACTTGGGCGAATTTTTATTCAGGCAGAAAGCGAGGTGTCCGCCATAAACATGGTCTATGGTTCCGCTTCTTGCGGCGTGCGCGCGATGACCAGCTCTTCAAGCCCGGGTATTAGCTTAAAGCAAGAAGGTATTTCCTATGCAGCTGGCGCTGATATACCACTTGTCTTTGTCAATATCGTCCGGGGAGGACCAGGCCTTGGTTCAATTGCCCCGGCCCAAAGCGATTATTTCCAGTCGACCAGGGGCGGTGGACACGGTGATTACCATGTTATCTGTCTGGCACCAGCAAGCGTTCAGGAAGCATGCGACTTAACCTATGCGGCCTTTGATATGGCTGACACCTGGCGTGTTCCGGTAATGATTTTGGGAGATGGGGTCATTGGCCAAATGATGGAAGGTATTACCTTGCCGCCAATGCGAGATCTTTCTTCATTACCATCAAAGGCATCATGGGCTGTGGGCAATATGAAGGGGAGAGCAGCCCGGCACATTACCTCTATAAATTTGGTTCCCGCAGAATTGGAAAAACTCATACGTGAGCGCTTTGAACGATATGCGGCAATAGCGGAAAAAGAAGTGCGTTACGAAGAAAAGAATTGTCAGGACGCCAAGGTCATCCTGGTAGCCTATGGAACCTCTGCGCGTATTTGCCAGGGGGCTTTGGAGAAAGCTCGTGCAAAGGGGCTTCCGGTTGGACTTTTCAGGCCAATCAGTGTATGGCCCTTCCCTTCAAGTCAGCTCTCTTCGTATGCTACTCCGGAGATGACGTATCTATCTGTAGAGATGAGTATGGGGCAGATGGTGGAGGATATCCGCCTTGCGGTAAACGGAAAGGCTCCCGTAGAGCTCCTGTCTCATTCAGGAGGGGTTTTGCCAACCGAAGAAGAAATTGTATCCCGTATTGAGCGGATTTTGGAGGGAAAGGCATGAAGACAGTAGCGGGACATCCTGCAAGCCTTGTTTCGGTGCAAACCAAGTATTGCGCTGGGTGTGGACATGGCATTATTCATCGCATCATTTGCGAGCTTGTTGATGAAATGGGCTTACGTGAAAAAGCAATTATCACTAATCCGGTTGGCTGCGCTATTTGGGCTGACCTTTATTTTGATTTTGATTCTGTTCAGCCAGCCCATGGGCGTACACCGGCGGCGGCAACAGGTATTAAGCGGGTATTAAACGATCACTTGGTTATCTGCTATCAGGGAGATGGCGATTTAGCTGCGATCGGAACGGCAGAAATAATTCACGCAGCCAATAGGGGCGAAAAATTTACCGTCATATTCGTCAATAATGCAATCTATGGCATGACTGGCGGACAGATGGCTCCAACAACCCTTGTTGGGCAGAAGGCCGCAACTGCTCCCGATGGTCGCGATCCGGTGAGCCAGGGAATGGGATATCCGATACGTGTTATCGAAATGCTTGCAACCCTGGAAGGCACCCGATACCTTGCCCGGGGGGCTGTGAATAATGTCGCCAACATCCGTAAGGTAAAAGAATATATTCGCACTGCCCTTAACGCTCAGATGGAGGGCATCGGTTTTACCATGGTAGAGATACTCTCTCCCTGTGGCACAAACTGGGGCATGGATAGCGTGGAAGCCATGCAATGGCTCGAAAAAGAAATGATACCGCAATTCCCGTTGGGGGAAATAAAGAATGAACTTTCGGCGATTCGCGCGGGAAAGGGAGGCTCACAATGATAGAGAAAACAGTATTTGCCGGATTCGGCGGACAGGGCATCATTTCTTTAGGACAGATATGGGTATACTGCGGCATGAAAGAGGGTAAACGAGTCAGTTTTTTCCCCTTTTATGGTGCCGAAAAACGGGGCGGTATCGCTCGAGCTTCCTGTGTCGTGTCCGACGCAGATATTCCAAGCCCGATCATTACCCGGGCAAGTTCCGCTGTTGTTATGAACGGAGACAGTTTAGAGGTATGCGCAGATGTTTTGGATGATGGGGGCTTGATGATTGTCAATTCATCCTTAGTTCCCCTTTCGTCAATTCCGAAAGCAATCCTGGATCGCTTTAAGGTTATTCCCGTTGCGGCAACCGAGATTGCAGAGAAACTTGGCAATATTCGCATGGCCAACATGGTTATGCTTGGCGCCCTTGCTCGTCATACGCATGCCCTGGTACTTGAAAAGATTGAATCGGTACTGGAAGGTTTTTTTACCGGCAGCAAACGAAAACTTCTTAGCGCCAACGTCGACGCCATTCAAGCAGGTTTTACGGATACCTCGACGACTACACCTAACGAGTAATCCTCGCATCCTGGTCCATAAGGTTCTATACTTGCCTAAGGAGTATAGATGATGGAAAGCACCGTTCAAAAATATATCCTTTTGGTGGATGATGAGCAAAATATCTTGCTTGCCCTTAAGAGAGAGCTTCATCAATGGGCTCGCGATAAGGGTTTTGAAATTCTGATGGCCAATTCCGGCAAGGAAGGCCTTGCACGGCTTGATGAGTTTGGACCTTTAATCGAACTGATAATATCGGATCTTAGAATGCCCGAGATGAAGGGTTCCGATTTTTTGATCGAGGCTAAACGTCGATTTCCAGAGGTACTAGCGCTCATCCTTTCCGGTTATTCTGATATGGAAGAAGTGGTAAAGGTTATTGGTGCGGGCATCTACAGCTATATGTTAAAACCCTGGGACTCGGCGTATCTTTTAGCAGAGGTCAATAAGGCCTGGGATGTTAAGCAAGCCAAGGTGCTTGCCCATCAAAGAGCACTGCTTATCGAAGAAGAGTTAAAGTGGGCCGGCGAGTTACAGCGGACCATTCTTAAACCAAACTTACCTTCATCCAATGGAATCGAGTTCAGGGTGACCTATCGTCCGGCGCCCGGTTTATTCTGTGGCGGAGATTATTACGACGTTATTTCGATGGGCCATGACCGATACCTGGTTCTGATCGGAGAGGTAGCAGGGCATGGTGTACAGTCGGCGATGATTACCGCGATTCTTAAGGCGGTTATCTATCCTGAATATATCAGGATCCTGGTTGGTAAGCCCTTTTCACCGGCAGATTTTCTTGGTTGGTTAAATGCGCGCATGCAGTTTGAGTTTCGCTCAACGAATCCTGTGTTGATCAGCTTTTGTGCGGCCCTTATTGATCTTCCGGGGCGATCGGTATTGTATGCCAATGCGGGTGCCTGTCATCCGGTATTGGTCAATCATGCCTCCCAGGAATTACCGGTATCGGGTCCTTCTCTTGGTGAATCTCATTCAGTGATCTATATCGAAAAGCATATTCGCCTTGGCGCAGGAGATATTCTCCTTTGTTATACCGACGGTCTTATTGGAACAGGTTCCGCTGTTCAGATACAGGATATTCTTTCCCGTGAAGAGGCGGGCTCTGATTGGCATAAACGGCTGTTGCAGACCGCTTTATCCCTTCGACAGGAAGCTGATTTTTCTGATGGGGTTACGATAGTAACCGCAAAGGTATTGTAGGATCGTGTATGTCATGGCGGTTTGAGCTCACTTTTGATCTTTTCAGAATTTATCTCCGCGACAACTCAGAGAAGGCAAATATCTCCTCAATTGATGCGATTACCCGGGCTTTTCAAGCTGATTCGGGCGCTCTTTTTTACGCTACCAGCGAAGGTCAGTTCAGGTTTTGTCTTGCGGGTGCTGCTTTTCCGATTACCCTTAGTTCAAGCCAATGGCTCCTATCTATTTCTCGTCAACTAAAAAAAGACGGGATCGATACTTTTATGAACTGGTCTCCTCCGGGATTTGACTCTACCGTTCGCTATTGGATGTCTACACCCCTGTATGCCTCCGGTAGCGGGGGAGGATTCGTCTTTTTGGGAAGAAACTCCGCCTCATGGACAGGGGAAGAAGGTGCGTCGCTTGAGGCTATTGCCGGGGTTGTCTCGGAGATCGTTGATGTGCGGGATATGCAAAAGGCCGAAATGAAAACCCGCAAGAAGGTTGAGGAAAAGCTCGCCCTGACTGAACGACGTATGGGGCGTTTTTTTGAGCATTCTCGTGACATGATCTATACAACCGACGCCCTGGGTTGTTTTACCTCCATCAATAAGGCCGGGTTGGAATTATTGGGCCTCAGTGATGACCGTGATGTTCTGGGAAAAACATTTGCCGATTTTTCTCCAAGCCCTGATGTTCACGATTGGTATTTTCAAAGAATCGCACAGTATGGTTATGTGGATGATTTTGAAATTGTCTTAAAGAATAAGGACGGAATGCATGTGTTTTGTAGCGAGACAGCCCATGTATTAAAAGACGATGAAGGACAGATACTGGAGATACAGGGCTCGGTTAAGGATATCTCGGATCGGATTGAGCATCAGCAAGAATTATGGAAAATGAATATGGAGTTGGTTCAAACGAATAGCGAGCTCCAGCAAACACGGGATATTATTTATAAACAGGAGAAACTTGCCGCTATAGGGCAGCTTGCTGCAGGTATTGCACATGAAATAAATAATCCGCTCGGATTTCTGAGGAGTAATCACTCCATGCTCAGTTCATACACCAAGACCTTGCAAACGGTTTGCTCAACACTCCATGCGAAGGGAGACCCTTTCTTTGTGGATCTGAGCCGGCAGAACGACTTGCCGTATGTGATGGAAGAAATTGAGCATATGATTGCAGAGAATGACGATGGATTTAACCGGATAGTAAAGATTGTATCCAACCTGCTCTCATTTTCCAGAAGCGGACAGGCAAGCGATTTGGAACTGTATAACGTGGTGTCCGGAATGGAAAACACCCTGGTCGTCGCTTGGAACGAGATTAAATATGTGGCAGAAGTACAGCGGGATTTCTCCGATGTACCGCCTTTTTACGCCCATGGGGGTGAGATCAACCAGGTATTTCTTAATATGCTTGTTAACGCCGCACAGGCAATTGGGGGGCAAAAACGGTCGGAAAAAGGCTTGATTACCATCGCGATACGTCAAGAAGGGGATGTTGCCGTTATTCGTATTACCGACGACGGACCGGGTATTTTGCCTGAGGTTAAAGCGAGACTATTCGATCCGTTTTTTACCACAAAGGAGCCGGGAAAGGGTACGGGCTTGGGGTTGAGCATATCCTATGACATTGTGGTAAATAAGCATCAAGGAACCATCACTGTTGATTCACAGCCTGGCTCCGGCTCAACGTTTACCATAACCATACCCCTTGTTCTACACGGATTGTCGACCCTGGAATAGAGAATTCATCCATTTTTATCGTAAGTGAACAGGAAACTCTTTCAGATTTTAAAGATATCTGATAAAATTAACTTATGTTAGTCACGGTAAGCAGCAAAAAGATCATTGTTGAATCACTAGAGGATTCCTCACGGATACCCTTACACCTGGCGTTGGAAGCTGATGGCACACTGATAATTGCCGATGCTGAATCCGATGTTCCCCGGTTTGTTCATCGTATCGTTTTGGATGTTTTTCCTTCCGACTCATTGGTCCTTTCCAAGATTGGGCAAGCCCTGGGCTTTCCGGTAAGCCTTTTTTGTGCGGGAGAGGTGTGTATTGAGCTCGACGGCTCGGCAACAAAGGGCTTACGCAAGATGCCGGTAGACATCTTTGACAACGATTATCTTGACGAGGTTAAGCCTGCCGCCTTGGTGCTCTGTGTCGATGTCCGCAATTTTAGCAGTTTTTTGTGCGCGAATGAGGAAGATACTGTTTTTACGCTTATCAAAGACTTTACCTCAAATTTTTTATCATGCGCTAACCAGTTTGGCTATGGCTGCTCATATTATAAATTGATGGGTGACGGCGCCATCGTTATTTGGGATGATACCAACGAACAAAGTGTGGGCGAAGCTCTTTCTGTTTTCGACACCTATGTGGATTTTGTTAATGAGGAACTTTTTAAACCCTTTGACGGGCTCGGTCTTGCAGGCGCCCTGGTAACGGATAAGGTGTTCAAGTACGAAATTTCTGCCGAAACATCTCAGTTAAAATACCGCGATTATGTAGGGTATGGAATAAATCTTGCATGCCGGCTTCAGGGGCTTGCCAAGAAGGATGAGCTGATTTTAAACCATAACCTTGCACGAACAGGACTGGTTCCCTACATAACTCAAAGTACCCAGGATATTGCCCATGTATTGCATCATCTAAAGGGGCTTAAAGAAGAGGATTGTCAGGACCTGTTGTATTACCAGCCGGAGCGAACCCGGTAATTGTGTCTTCTTTGCGAGAACAGCTGTCCCTCTATCTCCTTTTCATCTATGTGTCCGTTACGAATGTAATAAGTACCGATAGGCATGCCCAATAATCGCTGACGCCCTAATAAAACGATGCGCTCGTAGGCGGTAAGGTATCCAAGCCGGAGAGCAGCGTCTCCAAAGAGTTCTCCACTTCCCTTTTTACAGATAATGGCCATCACATCCCAGGTATCAAGGTATCCCGTTTCGATGGCAAGGTCGCCAATCTTGGGTCTTTCGCGTAACTGCCAGGAAACCGAGTCAATCAGCGTATGCCAGTCGATGGTACCCGAGTAATACAAGAATTGACCGAAACGTAATTCCATGGAAGGCAGGCTACCCCGATGAAAAATCCTGGTTTTACCAGGCATCTCGCTTTGTTTATGTGTGGCCCGCTGGTTGGTTGACAGCAGGGACGCAAACTCACCGGCATTCCATGCGATCAGAAGCTCATCGTAGGCATCTTTTACTTCAATAAAGAGTCGGGTTCGCTCCTGCGTTTGGCACTCTCTTTGATCGGCAGTGTCAGGATGCAGGGCGCGAGCCTTTCGATAATAGGCCTTTTTCAGACTGGCAGGAGTAAGCATTGGTAAGAGCTGCCGGCTTACCGTTGGACTCTTGTCAAGGAGGAGGCTCAGATTTCGCTCTATACGCCGAATGGTTTCAGCTTGTAGGCCCTGCTTCATTGGCTGCCTGTTTTCTTTCCAAGGATTCCAAATCCCTTTAAAAACAGCAAAACCCCAAGAAGGGTGATCATTGCGCCGCCTATACGAACAAGAACGATTCCGGTTGTGCCGGGAAAGATAAAAAGAATAAGGGCTGCGGCAAGGGAAATGACCGATTCATAGAGATAGGGCAGGTAGGGTACCTGGGCTACCTTGAGGCGATAGGTGCCATAGAAGCCCACCAGGGCCGAAATGGTTAAATATGAGGCTACGAGGTACGAAAGGGCAATCCAGACGGTGCCGGCAACAACAATGGGCAAGAATATGGCGGTAATACCTACGGCCATACCGGCAAAGGCTCGTATGGTCAGTGATATGCGAAAGGCTTGTTCATCCACCGCTTTTCTGAATTGAAGCAGGGTAAAGACACCGCTTGCAAACGAGGCGACTCCAAGAGACACTACAAGAGCACTGATAAAGCCCTCGGGCGACAAGAGCATAATAAGTCCGACAATGGCAC